>JAVCCE010000073.1 GCA_030765645.1 Candidatus Hinthialibacter antarcticus
GCTCCCAGAGTTCCACCCATGCCTGATTGGTTTGTCAATTTGTGAAATGCCAGAGCCTGTTTCTGAATAAAAATTATAGCCATCCATCAATGTAAGTACTCACTTACCGGATGAACCGATCATGTTTTTATTGATACGCTATTGAATCTTGCACGAACTTCGATACATTGAAGAATATAAAAAGGTTTCTAACGAAAGGCAAAAAGGTATGCACGTTGATCGTAGACATTTTATTGCTGGAACCCTGGGCGCTGTCGCGGCGCAGAGCACTATGACGGCTCAAGGCGCGTCCAATAAAAAACCGATTATGCTGGCGACCTGGCCATTTGGCGTGACAGCGCTTACTGCGGCGAATGAGGTATTGGATAAAGGCGGTAACGCGGTTGACGCCGTTGAGCAGTCAGCTATCACGGCGGAAAATGATCCCGAAACGACCAGTGTGGGCTACGGCGGTTACCCGAATGAAAACGGCGTTGTGCAATTAGACGCCGCCATCATTGACGGTAAGTCCGGGCAAATGGGTTCCGTCGCGGCGATGGAAAACATTCGCAATCCAATTTCGGTTGCGCGGAAAGTCATGGAAGCCAACCGCCATATTTATTTAGTCGGCGACGGCGCCAAGTCGTTTGCGCTCAAACACGGATTCAAAGAAGAAAACCTGCTGACGCCGCAAGCCCTGGAATGGTATATCGCCCAAAAAGCCAAACAAAAAGTGGACCCGGGCCATGACACCATCGGTACGTTGGCAATGGACAAAAACGGCGACATGGCGGTTTCATGCACCACTAGCGGCGTCGCGATGAAGTGGGCGGGCCGCGTGGGCGACTCGCCGATTATTGGCGCGGGGCTGTACCTCGACCCGGAAGTCGGAGGCGCGGTTGGCACCGGCGTTGGTGAACGCGCGATTGAGACCTGCGCCGCGTTCGCGATTGTGGAACTGATGCGCCAAGGCCGTACGCCGAAAGAAGCCAGCGAAGAAATCATGAAGCGCGTCGCCAAACGCAACGAAGGTAAGCCGCCGTTTTCATTAGCGTTTCTCGCGCTGCGTAAGGACGGCGAGTATGGCAACGCGGCCATTGGTAGTTTTAGTTATGCGTTGTCCATTGCAGGCAAGACGACGTTGGAACAAGGCAATATTCTATAAGGGGAAATTACGGCATGGGTAGGCTGGGTTCTTACTCTTTCATTTGGTAAGATGGATCAAGTTTGAGTGAACCTATTTTATTTTGGAGGACATTCATGCAATTTCGTAAAATTTTACTAAGCATCTTCGCGATGATATTCATCTGTTCAAATTCATTCGCGGCGGATTGGGTGAGTTACAAAGGCGGCGAAGGCTTGGGCAAAGGCAAGCACATCGTCATCGTGACCGGCGACGATGAATACCGCTCCGAAGAGTCGATGCCGCAGTTCGGAAAAATTCTGGCGAAGCGGCATGGGTTCGACGTCGATGTCTTGTTCGCGATTAACTCCGAAGACGACAGCATTCAGCCTGACTTTCAAACCAATATTCCTGGGTTAGAAAAACTGGCGGACGCTGACCTGATGATCCTCTTTACCCGTTTCCGCAATCTGCCAGATGAGCAAGCGCAGCCTATCGAGGATTACGTCAATTCAGGAAAACCCATCATTGCTTTGCGTACTTCGACTCATGCCTTCAATTTCACGGACGCTGGCAGTTCTTATACAAAATGGAGTTGGAACAACAAAGAATGGGACGGCGGGTTTGGCCGTCAGGTGTTGGGTGAAACCTGGATCAACCACTACGGCGCCCATAAAAAAGAAAGCACCCGCGGATTGATTGCGAAGGGGATGGAGTCACACCCCATCGTGCGCGGCTGCGAAGACATTTGGGGGCCGTCAGATGTGTATGGCATCAAGCAATTGACCGGCGACAGCAAACCCATCGTGATGGGGCAGGTGTTGGTTGGAATGAACCACGACGACGCGCCCAATACAGACAAAGAACTGGTCCCGGTGGCGTGGATCAAGACGTATACCGGAAGTTTGGGTGTTCCGTCGCGCGTGTTTACGACGACGATGGGACACGGCGGCGACTTTTTGAGCGAAGGCTTCCGGCGGCTGGTCGTCAACGCGGTCTATTGGGGGTTGGGGATGGACAATCTGATTCCAGATCGCGCCGATGTTGAACTGGTAGGCGATTATAATCCGTCTCCCATCGGCTTCGGCAACTATGTCAAAGGCGTCAAACCCAGCGACCACGAAATGTAATCGTGTTTGCTTTCTCTTAAATTTCAATAGCATCAAACAGTGCGATTCTCTGGTCGCACTGTTTTTTTGTTTTTACTTGTAAGAGCGATTTTAGGTATACTGAACCTAATGGCTATGAAAACAAACTCAACCATCTTACTTACAGGCGCTACAGGTTATGTTGGCGGACGGTTATTACCAAAACTTGTTGATCGTGGATATCAGGTCCGGTGCTTGACGCGTCGTCCCGAAGCGTTGCAGTCGCGCAATGTTGCGAATATCGAAATCATTCAGGGCAATGTGTTAGATGAGGATTCGCTAGTCAAGGCGATGGATGGTGCTACTGCGGCGTATTATCTAGTCCATTCAATGGGATCGAGAAAACGCTTTGAAAGAGAAGACCGCATTGCTGCTGAAAGGTTTGCAAGCGCTGCGAAAAAAGCAGACCTCGAGCGTATTATTTATTTGGGAGGTTTGGGAGATTCAAACCATCAACTTTCTGCTCACTTAAAAAGTCGTCATGAAGTCGGTCGAATTTTTCGAGAATCAGGCGTCAAAACAATCGAATTGCGCGCATCGGTTGTGATTGGTTCTGGAAGTTTATCGTTTGAGATGGTGCGCGCTTTGACTGAGCGTTTACCTGTTTTGATCACTCCACGATGGGTATCCGTACCGACGCAGCCAATTGCGGTGAATGACATTTTGTCATACTTGGTTCAGTCTCTGGATGTGGAAACGACTCATTCAAGAGTCTATGAAATTGGCGGGAGTGACATTGTTACTTATGGCGATTTAATGAAAGAATACGCCCGACAACGGGGCCTGAAGCGCTGGATGATTTCCGTCCCCGTCTTAACGCCGTATCTTTCCAGTTTGTGGTTGGGGCTCGTCACACCCATCTATGCGCGAATCGGCCGAAAACTGATTGACAGTATCCGCAATCCTACCATTGTGACAGACGAGACCGCTCAAGAAGATTTTTCTATTCGCCCGGTTGACATGCAAACGGCGGTTGCATCCGCTTTAATCAATGAAGATAAACAATTTGCCGAGACAAGATGGTCTGACGCGCTATCAAGTATCGGGACTCTACAAGATTGGGGCGGTGTACGTTTTGGTTCGCGAATTGTCGATTCCAGAACCGCGCTCATTCGTTGTAAACCCGAAGGTGCATTTCGACCGATTGAACGAATCGGAGGTGAAAATGGCTGGTATTATGGTAATTTTCTTTGGAAAATCCGTGGTTGGATTGACCTTTGTTTTGGCGGCGCCGGATTACGGCGCGGTAGACGCGACCCCGAACATGTTCGAATCGGAGATGCCCTCGATTTCTGGCGCGTCGAGGCGGTCGAGCCGAACCGTTTAATTCGACTCTCGGCGGAGATGAAACTGCCGGGGCGCGCCTGGCTGCAATTTGAGGTGGAGCCTGACAGCCAGGGCAGCATCATTCGCCAAACGGCCATTTTTGATCCGGTCGGGTTGCCTGGATTGCTATACTGGTATGCGTTATTTCCCTTACATGAATTTGTGTTTGCGGGGATGTTGCGTGAAATTGCCCGCCGCGCTCAAAACTCCATTTAGCAATCCCCATATACTTGACTGTCTACTGCGACAATTTATTCATAAAAAAGGTTCTTCCGAAAACGGGGTACTTTTTTTATAAATTCAATTGAGATTTCGCTGCATGCGGCATGGGTACAACTCTGCTCGCTTCAGTGCGGGCTTTCAGGCCCTTCCAGAGTTGCATCCATGCCTCATTTTATTTGTGAATTTTGACATGACGGAATACGTTTTTCTAAACACAATTATAGCTATCCATCAATAACTAGGTACTCAATTACGGGATGAACCTTTTTTTTAGTACGAATACCATTGATTCACGCTTTGGGCAAGCGGCTATCCCCTATACTTTTCATTGTATTCATAGATATTAATTGAGATGCAACTGAAATAAAATCCTCATTCAGGCGTACTATATACTATGTGTCCTCACTGCGGCGAAGCGATGATTGTGTTGGAACTGGAAGGCGTTGAAATTGACTTCTGCCCTTCCTGCAAAGGTACGTGGTTGGACGCGGGCGAATTGGAACTGCTTTGCGAGCCGGACGGCGCCGAAAGCGGTGCGGTGCGTGAACAGGCGTTTTCGGCAAAACGCGACCGGAAATCCAAGCGGCGCTGTCCACGTTGCAATTGGAAGATGGACGGCGTCCGGCTCGGCGGCGTCGAGTTAGAGCGCTGCTGCAACCAACATGGGCTTTGGTTTGACCGGGGCGAGATGGAGCAAGTGATCGCATCGTTTTCAGACCAGGAAAAAGAACTCGGACGCGTCGCCCGATTTTTCGCGGACCTCTATCACAACGAATTTAAGCCTGAATCGAAAGGGAAATAGAATGACTGCACTCGGTGGTTTAATTGGAGTTTTCGGCATGATTATCATGGTCTTTCTTGTATTGATTATCGGCTTGGCGCTGTGGTTTATTGGCGCCTATAACGGATTGATCCGTTTTCGTAATGAGGTGAAAAACGCCTGGGCGCAGATCGACGTTCAACTCAAGCGCCGACATGATTTGATCCCCAATTTGGTCGAGACCGTAAAGGGATACGCCGGGCATGAGAAATCGACTTTCGAGGAAGTGGTCCAGGCGCGTTCGCAAGCGGTGAATGCGAATTCCGTCCCTGAACAGGCGCAGGCGGAGTCGATGTTATCGGGCGCATTGGGGCGCATGATGCTGCTCGTAGAAAATTACCCTGACCTCAAAGCGAACCAGAACTTTTTGGCGCTGCAAGAAGAACTGACCTCAACCGAAAATAAGTTGGGATTTGCGCGACAATTTTATAATGACTCGGTGATGAAATACAACACTCAGATTCAAAGCATCCCGACGAATATTGTCGCGGGGATGTTCAACTTTGGCGAAGAGCCGTTCTTCGAACTGGATGACCAGGCGGAACGCGAAGCGCCTCAAGTGAAATTTTAGTTTGTGAAAAGACGCCTCGGAGTTGGGTTACGCTTGTCTCCGTGTTTCACAGGCGCTCAGTGAGACGCCCCAACGCTGGTATGTAGAAACTGATCAAATACAAGGGGAGGGCGAACCTCCTGGTGAGCCAAGTATAAAAAAGCATATCAATTTTTTGCGGCTCGGCGGGAGCCTCGCCCTCCTCAAATTATTTATCTCGAAATTAGTGGTTTTAAACCTATGTGGGAAGCGATACGCAGCAATCAACGCCGTTCAACAGTGCTCATCATTATGATGGGCGTTATTTTGGTTGCGCTGGGCGCGACGATTGGATTGTTTGTTGATCCACGCGCGGGCGGAGCGTTTGGCGCGGTCGGCGCATTGGCGCTGTGGTTTTTTCTGTATCTGATCGCGATTTTTCAAGGCGATTCCATTTTGCTCGGCGTCAGCGGCGCGGTGCGTATCAAAGAAAAATTTGAAGCGCCGCAGTTATGGAACATCGTCGAAGAAATGACTATCGCGTCCGGCTTGAAAAAAATGCCCGCAATTTACATTATCAACACCGACGCGCTGAATGCCTTCGCTGTTGGACGGCGTCCAGAAAAAGCTGCTGTTGCGGTGACCTCAGGGCTGATGAAGAAGCTCAGCCGCGATGAACTGCAGGGCGTGGTCGCGCATGAGATCGGGCATATCAAAAATCTCGATATCAAATTCATGACCATGGCGGCGGTGATGATGGGCAGCATCGTTATGATCTCCGACGTGTTTCTGCGTTCGTTGTGGTATGGGTCAATGATGGGGGGACGGCGGAGGTCGCGTTCGAATAACGACGGCGGCGCCCAGTTGATCGTTATGTTGGCTGCGCTGATTCTGGCGATTTTAGCGCCGATTCTGGCGCAGATGCTTTACTTCGCCTGTTCGCGGCAGCGGGAATACCTAGCCGACGCATCAGGCGCGTTGTTTACCCGATATCCCAACGGGCTGGCCTCTGCGCTAGAGAAGATTTCAGGGGGGACGATTGCCGCCAAACAAGTCAATCGTACGCTCGCGCCGATGTACATCATCAATCCATTACAAGCGCATTCATCCGCCGTGGGCTTGTTTTCCACTCATCCCCCGACGAAAAAACGAATTGATATTTTGCGTTCCATGTCCGGCGCCGGGCTGCGCGAATATGAACGGGCTTACCAGGAGTCGCTTGGAACCAAACGCGGTTGCATTGGCGAACGGTCGTTGCATGAAGCCGAAGAGGTTGGCGTCCGCGAAAGCAGCGTCAAACCTTCTTCAAAGAAAAAAGGGTTGGAGCAGATTCGTGAAATCAATGATTTATTCGCCCGCGTAGACGGCCTGCTGCCGATTGCCTGCGTCTGCGGGATGCAATTGAAAATTCCCCAAGAGTATAAAAAAGACCAGGTCGCCTGCCCACGTTGCGGCGTCGCGCATGAGGTCCCGAAAGCGAAGCCGGGCGCTGCGAAGCAATCGCAAACCTACCAGCGGTCTGGCGGCGGTTGGCAATCGTTTCGCTGCCAATGCGGCAAGACGGTTCAGCTCAGCCCGAAGTTTTCAGGCGAGTCGATCAATTGCCAAGGCTGTGGAGATTCGATTAAAATAGAGAGCGGCGCACAACGAAGAAAAACCAGCAAAAGGGGAGACGCATGAGATCGCTCATTACATGTATTTTGGGGTTGGCTTGTATTTCAACATTCGCGCAAGAAGCGCAGTGGCAGGGGCCTTCGGTGGATTTTTCGCATGGGGCGCTGCATGTTTCTGAAAACCAGCGCTTTCTTGTCCATCAAGATGGTACGCCGTTTTTTTATCTGGGAGATACGGCTTGGGAACTGTTTCATCGTTTGAACAGGGAAGAAGCGGAGCAGTATTTAGAGAACCGCCGCCAGAAAGGCATGAACGTCATTCAGGCGGTCGGGCTGGCCGAACTCGACGGCCTCAACACGCCAAACGCCTACGGTGAAAAACCGTTGATTGATAACGACCCGACAAAACCCAATGAGAAGTACTTTGAGCACGTCGATTTCATCGTTAACACAGCGAAAGAAAAAGGCTTGTATATCGGGTTTCTGCCAACCTGGGGCGATAAGGCGACCAAAGCCTGGGGGCAGGGGCCGGTCATTCTCACCAATGATAATACTGAAGACGCCCGCGCCTATGGACGCTTTTTGGGCGAACGCTATAAAGACGCGCCTAACATCATCTGGATTCTAATCGGCGACCGCGACGCCGAAGGCTATGAAGCCATCTGGCGGGCGATGGCGAAAGGCATTGGCGAAGGCGACCGCGGCGCGCATCTCATCACTTGCCATCCAATGGGTGGAATGTCATCTTCGAAATGGTTCCATGACGACAATTGGCTCGATTTTAATATGCTGCAATCCGGGCATGGTTCGTTCGATAATACAAACTACAAGATGATTGACGCTGACTACAATAGAAAGCCGACTAAACCAACTCTCGACGGCGAACCGCGTTATGAAAACCACCCGGTCAACTGGAAGCCGGAGAACGGCTGGTTCAATGACTTCGATGTGCGCCAAGCAGCGTATTGGGGCGTGTTCGCGGGTGGATTGGGGACGACGTATGGTTGCCACGACATTTGGCAGATGGTGGCGCCGGGACATACGCCCATTTCATCTGCGCGGGGAAGTTGGGACGGTTCGCTGGACCTTCCCGGCGTCTTTGACATGATCCACTTGCGCAAACTCATGGAATCGCGCCCGTTTTTTGATCGCGTTCCTGACCCGTCGCTGATCGCTGAGGGGCAATTCGATGACGGGCGTCATTTGCAGGCAACGCGCGGCAAGGATTATGCGTTTGTGTATGTCCCCTATGGGACCAATTTCAAATTGAATATGGGCAAAATCTCCGGCGACAAATCAAACGCCTGGTGGTTTAATCCGCGAGATGGCAAAGCGGGCGAACTGTTTGAAGTGAAGAATGAAGGCGTTTATGAATTTGATCCGCCTGGAGAACCCAAACGCGGCAACGACTGGGTGTTGGTGTTAGACGACGCATCGAAAGGGTATAAACCGCTGTAAGTTCAACGGTAAGGTTTCCAAAAGGGCGGGTATGTCTCTCTTCGCTTCAGTGCGCGCTTTCATGCGCTTATGCACAGGCGCTCACAGAGACATCCCCGTCTTTTTTTATGTGTGCGTTGCCCTGTTTTCTTTTAAAACGCCCTGGCATTGTATGCTTATCTCCAATCCAATGAACTTGTTGTTATGCTTCATTTTGAATAAAAGAGCGCCATATCAAAATAAAATTACACAATCGCCTCTGGAAAAGCGTTACCTTTAGTAGAGAAACATCTTTACTCAATTTTGGAGGCGTTACATGTTTAGAAAAGTGGTCACAGTTTCGGTTTTTGCTTTATGCCTGGCAGCAATTCCAACAGCGTCATTTTCTCAGGACGTACAATTACCTCTTACCTGGAACGGTTCGGGGGATACGACGTTTATCGCAGAGTATGGTACAAATAGCATTGATTTTGACATCAACATCAAAGTCGCTGAAGATGGTACCGTAACAGGCGGAACCAGCACGGATGAAGGTGACGCAAAAATAAAGCATCTCTTCTATGGTGAGAAAAAAGAACATCAAATCCCCGGACTTAAATCGCAAAAGATTATTCTCGTTCTTTTGTTAAATGAATATTCGTCTGATTCGGCCCTGGTGGTATTAAATGGCACCATCCTCTCGGACCGTTTTTTCTTTGGCGATATCAGTTTCGCACAATATGAGCAAGGCGGTTCAATTGCCAAGGCCCTGCAAGTGAATGATAAAATCGCGACCGAAATTTATGAAGATTATCTTTCGTCCGAGTTGAAATCGGCCTTGAAGCAATGTCTTCCTTTTGGGACTTTCAAAGCCGAAGGCAAACTTGAGTAACAGGTGTTATGTGAAATCAGCGCCAGTTGATTACAACGCCGTAATCGAACCGATTAAAGACAGAATGAAACGCAGCATCATTCGGATTGTTCAAAACCCGGATGATGCTGCGGATGCTTTCCAGGATGCTTTATTTCGCGTTTGGATGTATTGGGAACGCATTGTTTGCCACCCGAATCCCCAGGGGTATATTCTCAGTATATGCGTTAGCTCGTCTTATGATTTGCTTAGAAAAAAATCAAAAGCGCACCGGTTAGAGCAGTCGTTATATGCTGATTCGGCGCAGGCGCTTGAATCTGTTCCGCCTCCTGTGATGAAACAAGAACTGACGCAGTTAATACGCCAAGCCATTCTTGACTTGCCTTTGAAACAAGCGCAGGCGGTTTTTTTGCGGCTCTTTGAAGAAGAATCGTATACCGAGATTAGCAAGGCGATGGATTGTAAAGAAGAGACCGTGCGTTCTCATGTATCGAAAGGCCTCTCAAAACTTCGAGAGGTATTGAATGATCAAAATATTTCGCTGGCGGAGGTTTCATCGTGATCGAGCCGCTGGATGTAAACGAAAAGAAAATAAAACGATTACTGGAACAATCCATGAACGACGATATTTCTGAAGAACTAGACGAACGAATGGAACGCGCGTTCTGTTCGTTTCGTGAGAAATTGTCTGAGCACCCCTGCTATCAACCTTCTTCGCCGCGCAGAGGATTTCGTGGGTTTTATGGTTGGAATTTGGCTTGGTCAACCGGCGTCGCTTTCTTGGTTTTCGTCTTTGTTACGATTTCTATGTTGGCAAACCAGCCGCCAAGCTGGGCGGACGTCGCACAGCAATTTAAATCAATTTCATTTTTTCATGCGACCGTTAATGTAAGAAAAGTCGATTCATCGCAGGCGATTCAATTTGAATTCTGGATGGGGAATGGAGGGAAATTTCGCTTGCAATGTGGGAGCCAAATCGTTTTTGCCAACCAGCAAGGCATCGAAAAAACCTTTGATACTCAATCCAAAACGCTTGTTGAACCGCATGATTTTCTTAAAGACGTTATTAACCACATCAATGCGGCCGACCATTTTTCACTTGAAACCGTATTAAATTCATTTACTGGAAACTTCTCAGACTTGCGTCCTGTTCCCAACCCGGTGGAGGGCGTATCGAACGACATCAGTATTTTTGATTTACAACTCGAGGATACCAATCAAGCGATACGAATCTGGGCGTTAAGAGAAAGCATGCTTCCCATTTTTCTGAAATTCGCCAATTTAGAAAACGGAATTTCATACAACACGTTTTTTTCGTATCAACAAGAACAACCGGATACGTTTTTTGATGCGCAAAGTTATGAAGATAACCTGGAGATGATTTGATCCTAGTGGAATAGGCGCTTTGACCAAAACCTGTTGAACCATTCATTGTCGCACTATTTTTGTGTTTTTTAAAAAGGAGATAGTGCTTTTTTGTAGAATGGATAACCGACCTCTCCATCAAGTCAATAGTCAATTTTATCAAACCCTATTGATCCTGTCCTGTCGACTAAATCCCTTGCATTCTAATTTGTTTTAACAATTCTTTTAAAACGCCCTTGCATTGTTTGTGGTTGCTATTTAATTTATACTGATTGAGTCAATTTTATTGTTTTGTTTTTTTGAAATGTTAGGAATTCACGCAAACTCACCTCGCCGGGCGTTTCGCTCATCATCTCAGTTCCAATTGCGTTTTTTGATTTTGGTTTAGACCATCTGATCAAACCGGGGAGAACTCGCATGTTGAGAGTGGATGCGGAGAAGGCGGTCGAATTTTGCGACGGGATGAAGCGGCGCGATTTTATCCACGCCGGGGCGCTGTCAATGATGGGGCTGGGCTTGCCTCAATACGTCGCCGCCAAAGAAGCGGGCGCGGTTGACGCGAAGAAAGACCGCAACTGCATCTTCCTTTTTCTGGTCGGCGGCCCCAGCCAACTCGATACTTTCGATATGAAGCCCGATGCGCCCGCCGAAATTCGCGGGCCGTATAAACCCATCAACACTAACGCTGACTTTCAAGTGTCCGAGATTTTCCCGAAGGTCGCGAAGGTCGCCGATAAATTCGCCATCGTGCGTTCGATGTACCATCAGGCGGCGGGCGTACACGACACTGGCCATCAGATGATGCAAACCGGGCGGCTGTTTCAAAATGGATTGGAGCAACCGCACGCCGGCTGCGTGTATGGCTACCTCAAAGGGACGCGCAACAACCTGCCTGCGCACGTGATCGTGCCGCGCCCCATCGGCCCCACCGGCGGCAACATGCCGCATGGGCAGAACGCCGGGTTTCTGGGGAAAGAGTACGATCCGTTCATCGTCAACGCCAACCCTGCGGATGAACATTTTCAGGTGCCTGACTTATTGCCGCCGGATTATATCTCCGCCGTACGGTTGGAGCGCCGCCGTTCGCTGCGGCAGGCGGTTGATCAGTCAATTTCACATTTAGAAAAAACCGAAAACGCCAAGTTGCTCGACAGCACCTTCGAGACCGCCTACAGCATGGTCTCATCGCCCGAAGCGCGCGAGGCGTTTGATCTGACCAAAGAATCCGACAATATGCGCGACCGCTACGGGCGCAACAAGTTCGGGCAGGGCTGCCTGTTGGCGCGGCGTTTGATCGAACGCGGCGTTCGCTTTGTGACCGTGAATATGTTCGAGACGGTGTTTAATGAAATCACCTGGGATATCCACGGCTCAGCGCCGTTCAGCCCGATTGAATGTTACAAAGACTTGGTCGGCCCCATGTTTGACCACGGCTACAGCGCGTTGCTGCAAGACCTCAGCGACCGCGGCATGTTAGACGACACCATGGTGGTCGCGATGGGGGAATTTGGCCGCACGCCCAAGATCAACCCCGCAGGCGGACGCGACCATTGGCCGCAATGCTGGTCGATTTTGTTCGCAGGCGGCGGCGTTCAGGGCGGGCAAGCGGTGGGGGCGACCGATGCGATTGGCTCTGCGCCGATAGACCGTCCCACCACGCCCGCCGAAGTGGTGGCCACCGTCTATCACAGCCTGGGCGTTGATCTTGAGCATATATTGACTGCGCCGGGCGGGCGGATTTTTCCGGTGGTGGATTTCGGCGTAAAACCAATACACGAATTGTTTTCTTAATACAGCATTTACTTCGTTATTTTTGACGTAATGGGAAAAAATAGGATGTTAAATCGAACCGGTTTTGCCGTGACGGCTATCGTTGTATTGACGCAATTCTGCTTTGCTGCGCCGCTCACTCTTTTTCCAAAGACAATTCACCTAAGCCATGCCGATGACCGCCAACAATTGCTGGTTCTCGAAATGGACGCAGAGCGCAGCGTCGCCGATTGGACGCGGGAGGCGCAGTTGGTTGTTGAAGACCCAAATGTCGCCCGCGTCGAAGACGGCGTGATTGTTCCCGTCGGCGATGGGCAGTCGGTGGTGCGTGTTGAGGTTGGTGGTCAAACTGTAACAGCGACAGTGGTTGTGACGGGGACTCACGAGCCGCATGTGTGGAGTTTCGCCCATGACGTGCAACCCGCTATGACCAAAATCGGTTGCAACGCCGGGGCGTGTCACGGCGCGGCGGCAGGCAAGAACGGGTTTAAACTTTCTCTGCGCGGTTATGATCTGGCGCACGACCACAACGTGTTGACGCGGCAGGCGAAGGGGCGGCGAATATTAATATCCGAACCAGATAACAGTTTGTTGTTGCAAAAGCCGGTTGGAGACGTCCCGCATGGCGGCGGCAGGCTGATGCGGCGTGAATCAGCGGAATACCGCATCATCAAAGAATGGATCGCCGACAAAGCGCCGACGCCGCCCGCAGATGAAAAACAACTGACGGGAATCGACGTGTTCCCTAAGCGGGTGCGAATGAACGCGGGCGAACAACAGCAACTCATTGTAATCGCCCGTTTTGACGACGGCTCGCAAAAAGACGCGACCCCTTGGAGCAAGTATGAAACCACCAACGACGGCGTTGCGGTAATTGACGGCGCCGGGTTGGCGACCATCCAGCGCAGCGGCTCGGCGGCGTTGACAGTTTGGTATAACGGTATGGTGGCGTTCTCCAGCGTTGAGGTTCCCTACGAAGAAGAATTGAGCGATGAAGTGTTCGCCCAAGCCGAACGACGCAATTTCATCGACGAAAAAATCCTCGATCAATTGCAGGCGTTGCGCATCGGGCCGTCTGGTCCGTGCAGCGACGCCGAGTTCGTGCGCCGCGCCTATTTAGACGCCATCGGCGTCTTGCCCACGCAGCGCGAGATCGTTGCATTTGTGATGGACGCCGACCCCGATAAACGCGAACGGCTGGTAAACGAACTGGTCGAGCGCGAGGAATTCGTCGATCTGTGGTCATACAAATGGAGCGACCTGTTGCTGGTTTCGACCAACAATTCCGGCTTGAACAATCGAGAAGCGGCGCTGGCTTATTACCGCTTTATCCGTGACAGCGTCAAGCAAAACATCGGCTGGAACGAATTTGTTGAGCGCATCATTACCGCCCAGGGCAGTACGCTCGACAACGGCGCAGCGAATTATTTTGTTCTTCATAAAGAAACGACTGAACTGGTTGAGACGACCTCGAAAGCGTTTATGGGCTTGTCGATCACCTGTGCGCGATGCCACAACCACCCGATGGAAAAATGGACGCAGAACGATTACTACGGCATGGGCAATCTGCTGGCCCGGGTGCGTCTCAAAAACGGCGACCGGGCGGGAGAAACCTTTGTGCGCTCGGGATCGTCGGGCGACATGATTCATCCCCTCTACGGCAAGCCGTTGCCGCCCAAGCCGCTCGACAGCGAAGCCATTTCGTTAGACGCCGACAATCGCCGCGCCTATCTGGCGGAATGGCTGACCTCGCCGGAGAACCCGTACTTCGCCCGCGCGATTGTCAACCGGGTGTGGAAACACTTCATGGGCGCTGGCCTGGTGGAGCCGGAAGACGACTTGCGTTTGACCAATCCACCCAGCAATGAAGCCTTGTTCACCGCGTTGGAAAAAGATTTTGTAGCGCATGAGTATGATGTGAAGCATTTGGTCCAAACCATTATGGATTCTGCGGCGTACCAGCGTTCGTCAAAACCAGAGTGGGGCAACGACGGCGACCTACGGAACTATTCGCGCTATTTCCCCCGGCGGCTTTCGGCGGAAATCATTCTTGACGCTTACTCCTCCGTCACCGGGGCGGACACCCAATTCGCCGGGTACCCGCAAGGCTGGCGGGCGCTGCAATTGCCCGACGCCAACGCCGCATCGCAATTTTTAGCGACATTCGGGCGGCCCGAACGCAAACAGACCTGTTCATGCGAGCGCGATTCGACGCCGACGTTGGCG
This sequence comes from Candidatus Hinthialibacter antarcticus, assembly GCA_030765645.1. Classification (NCBI taxonomy): domain Bacteria; phylum Candidatus Hinthialibacterota; class Candidatus Hinthialibacteria; order Candidatus Hinthialibacterales; family Candidatus Hinthialibacteraceae; genus Candidatus Hinthialibacter; species Candidatus Hinthialibacter antarcticus. The sequence goes on from JAVCCE010000073.1 coordinate 14,409, forward strand.
CAGGCGCTGCACATCAGCAACGGCAATACTCTCAATGAAAAATTGCAACGGGACGGTAACTTCATCGACCAGTTTTTAGACGGCGGCGGAACGCTGGATGATTTTATTTTTGATTTATATTTGCAGGCGCTTTGTCGAACGCCGTCCCGCGCAGAGAAGGCGGCTGTCATTGAAGCCGTGATGAACGGCGGCGACTGGGACGGCATGGAGCGCAAAGAAAAACGCCTTGCGTTAGAAGACGCCGCCTGGGCTGTATTGAGCGGCAAAGAGTTTTTGTTCAACCATTGATGGCAGGGGGAGATTGTAGGTTGAAGAACTATTTGATTGCATTGTTTCTGTTGGCGTTGATCGCAGCGCCGCTTGGTTTCTCGATTGATTTTGAGCAGGACGTTGAGCCTATACTCATGGCGAATTGCGTGGGATGCCATGCGAAGAATGATCCCGCCGCCGGGCTGCAATTGCTCAGCGTTGAGACCATTCTCAAAGGCGGCGCAAAGCACAAAGTCGTTTCTCCCGGCAAGCCGGATGAAAGCCTGATGCTGCAAGTGGTTGTGGGGAAGGCGGAACCGAAGATGCCGCCCAAGCCGCTGCTGCCGTTGGAGCCGGACGATGTCGCGATTATTCGCGAATGGATCGCCTCGCTTGGCGTATCTGAAAAAGTTGAAGAAGAAAACGAGACGCCTGCATCTTTAAAAGATCAACCAAAAGATGACGCGAAGAAAAACAGTACGCAGCCGGATACTGAAATTCTGGATGATGTTTTTGCGGGACGAATCCATCCTATCTTGCAGAGCAATTGCCTGGGATGCCACGGCGCGGAAAATCCTAAAGCGAAATTGGATTTAACTTCATTTTCATCAATTACGAATGGCAGCCGCAAAGGCAAAGTGATCGAACCGGGCAAGCCGAAAGCCAGCGTGTTGTTTCAGCGCATCGCCCAACTCGACGGCGCCAAACCCATGCCGCCCAAGCCGATGGCGCCGCTATCTGACGACGATATCGAAGCGGTACGCGATTGGATCGCCGCAATGGGCAAGTCTGCGCCCAAAGTTGAACCAACGAGTGAAGATGTTGCCGATGAACTGCTAGATGCTCCCATACATAATTATGAGCACGACGAGATCGGCGCGGTGGCGTTTCATCCTAGTGAACCAATTTTGGCTGTGGGGAAACTGCATCGAGTGGAACTGTACCGCTTCGACGCTGAAACGAAACAACTCAATTTAATACACACGCTGGCGGGCCATTCGAGTTTAGTGCGCGCTTTGCGTTTTAGCCCGGATGGGCAATCGCTGGCAGCGGCTGGCGGACGCCCCGCATTGGACGGCGAAGTGATCGTCTGGGACATGCAAACCCATCAACAAAAACTCAAACTGAAGGGGCATGACGATTGCATCTATGACATTGAGTATTCACCCGACGGCGCCACGCTGGCGACATGCAGTTATGACCGCGCGATCAAACTATGGGACGCGAAAAGCGGCGAAGAAACAAAAACGCTGCTCGACCATGTTGACGCCGTATACGCCATCGCTTTTAGCCCCGACGGCTCTCGGATTGCCTCAGCGGCGGGAGACCGAACGATAAAAATCTGGGACGCGCAATACGGAAAGCGCATCTTCACGTTGTCTGAACCGTTGAACGCGCAATACGCCGTAGCGTTTCACCCCGACGGCGTTCATCTCGCCGCCGCCGGCGCCGACAAAATTATTCGCGTGTGGGAACTGGGAGAGACTCGCGGCAAGTTGGTTGAATCTAAATTTTCGCATGATGGCGCCGTGTTGGATTTATTTTATTCTCATAGCGGAGAGACGCTGTTTTCGACCGCCGAAGACCGCCTGGTCAAAGCCTGGAGAGGCAGCGATTTTCAAGAACAGCAAGTCTGGGGCCCGCAACCCGATTGGGTGTTATCGCTGGCGTCTGATTCAAATGAATCTCTCTTAGCGATGGGGTGCTATGACGGAACGCTGCGATTGTATGACGTTAACAGCGGCGAACGATTGGTCTCGCTTGATGAAACGCCGAAAGACATTCAAGCCGAAATTTCACAGAAAAAAATCACCGAAGACAATTCGGGAAATTCACAAGACGTTCAAGACGGCGACCCGTTTCGCGTGCGCGTTGTGAAAGGCAACGGTACCTATTTGTCTGCGCTCAGTTATATCGAAACGCGGGCGTTTATTCGCGGCGCGTCGCATACGGTGAGGTTGCATGGAAAGAATTTAGACGATGCGTTGGTTCTCCCTGACGATGACGATATTTCCATTCGCGTGACCAATGTTGAAGTGGGTGAATTGGCTGATTTTAAACGGGCGGAATTTACCACGGCGGCGGAGATTGTCGATACCGGGCTGCCTTATGTTTTGACCTTGGAGATTGCGATTGGCGAAAACGCGCGAGAGGGCGTACACCACATGTGGGCGCAAACGCCGCTGGCGACGACCAACATGGTTACTTTTGCTGTCGAAGGCTCAGCGCCAGTGAAGGAAAATGAAGAGAGTGATTCGCTAACTTCGGCGCCTTGGTTAGAGCCGCCCTGCATCGCCGCCGGGGCGATTGGCGAAGTCGGCGACGTGGACCCGTTTCGCATCAAAGCAAAGGTGGGGGACGAGTATCTTTTTGATGTGATGGCGGGCGCGATTGGCTCCGGTTTGGCTGCGTCGCTTGAGATTGTTGATGAAGAAGAAAATGTGCTGGCTTCAGGCAGCGGTCGAATCGGCTATCGCTTTGAGCGAGACGGGGACTACGGCGTTCGAGTTCAAGACGCCAATTTGCGGAAAGGCGGGTTCTATCGGCTTCATGTCAATGAAAAGCCGTTGGTTGAATCCGTGTTTCCCTTGGGCGCGCAAAAAGGCGCGACGGCGCAGTTCTCGTTTGCAGGATATAACCTGGGTGAGAAAACGGTTGAAGTGAAGGTTCCCGAGACGGATGAAGACATTCGCAATTGGAACCCGTTTCCATTTTCTAAACCCAATCTGGCGCTTAGCGAATTTCCAGAAGTCATTGAAGTAGGCGAAAACCGTTCGCGTGAAAAGGCGATTTCCATTGACACGCCCTGCATCGTGAACGGGCGTATTTATGACCCCAGCCGCGAACAGGATGAAGATTGGTATCGCTTTGAGGCGAAACAGGGCGAACGCCTGGCGATTGCGGTTGAGGCGCAGCAACTTGGCTCTACGCTCGATTCGATCATTGATGTGTTTGATGCTGAAGGCAAGCCGATTGAGATTGCCGCTGTCCGTTGCGTCGCGGAGACGTTTTTGACTTTGTCTGACCGCGATTCGCGTTCGAGAGGTATGCGGCTTGATTCATGGACGGACCTGACGATCAATGATTATATGATGGTGGGCGACGAAGTTTTGCAAGTGGTCAAACTGCCCGATTACCCTGACGAAGACGTGTTGTTTGCGGGCAATGCGCGTTTTGGTTGGCGCTATGGTTTGTTTGGAACCACGCCCGCGCACCATGCAGTGTTTGCTCCTGCATACAAAGTCGAGATTCATCCACCGGGAACGGCGTTCTCGCCGAACGGGATGCCAGTGTTTCGCCTTTATGCCCGCAATGACGACGGTGGCGCGCCGACGTATCGAAAAGATTCTTACCTGGTTTTTGATCCACCGAAAGACGGCGCCTATTATGTTCGCATCAGCGATGCGATGCAACAAAGCGGGCCGGAGTTTGCGTATCGTCTGCATGTGCGCCCGCCGCAGCCGGATTATAAAATATACGTTGATAATTCACGCCTGAATGTTCATCAAGGCGGGCGCTATCCACTGAGCATTACCGCGGACCGTATCGAAGGTTTTGACGCGCCGATTGAAGTGCGGGTGCGTAATCTGCCGGACGGTTTTTCGGCGACTTCAAGCGTCATTCTGCCTGGCGAGGAATCGTGTTCAATCACGCTCTGGGCAATAGACGGCGCCGAAACGACCGCATGGAATGATGACTTTGTCGTCGAAGCGCGTAGTACGATCGACGGCGAAGAAGTCGTGCGCGAATCGCATATCAATCAACTGTCTGTTGTGCGCCCCGCCGATGTGACCATCACCCAGCAGCCTGAAGTTATTCGCGTACGTCCCGGCGAAAGCGTAAAATGCACCGTGAAAATAAAACGCAGCAACGGCTTCAGCGGTCGGGTACCGATTGACGTTCGCAATCTGCCCTTTGGCGTTTACGTCATGGACACGGGGCTGAACGGTATTTTAGTAACGGAGAACGAAACTGAGCGGACGTATGAGATTTATGTGGAACCCTGGGTGGCGCCGATGGAGCGCCCGTTTTTTTCAATCGCGAGCGTTGAGACTAGTTCGCCGCTTCGCCATTGGAACGCTTCGAATACGTCAGTGCTCAAGATCGAAACACCGTTGCAGCAAGCCGCATTCAATTTGAACTAGGCGGGGTAATGATGAAACTTTTGCTATCCGTATTGGCGCCGTTTGGAATCTTGAGCGCACTGAGTTTGACTGCGCTGGCGGGTGATCCACCGACTTCATTGCCTGAACCTGCAGAAGGCGCCTTCAATTTTGTTCAAGATATTCAACCTGTTTTTGAATCGCGTTGCGTGGTGTGCCACGGCGAGAAAATGCAGAAGGGTTCATTTCGACTCGACCGCAAAGCCGACGCGTTAACAGGCGGCGGGACCGGACGGGCGATTATTCCCGGCGATAGCGCGAACAGCCCGTTGGTTCAAATGGTCGCGGGCGTTGGCGACCGTCCGCGTATGCCGATTGGCGGCGACCCGCTGAGTGAAGAACAGGTCGCATTATTACGCGCCTGGATCGACCAGGGCGCAGAGTGGCCGGACGACGGTTCATCAATGAGTCAACAACGGAGCGACGCCAACCATTGGGCGTTCCAGCCGCGAACATATCCCGAGATTCCAACCGTTAAAAATTCAAAATGGATCAGTCGCCCAATTGATGCTTTCGTCTTAGCCCAATTAGAGGATAAAGGATTTTCGCCATCGCAGCCCGCAAGCCGGGAAACATTGGTTCGCCGCTTGAATTTAGATTTGTTGGGGTTGCTGCCTTCGCCTGAGGAAATTAAAGCGTTTGTGAATGATGAACGTCCAGACGCTTATGAGCGTGTTGTTGACCGTTTGTTGGCGTCGCCGCATTTTGGCGAACGCTGGGGGCGCCATTGGCTTGATCTGGCGCGTTACGCTGATAGTGACGGCTTCGAGAAAGACCTGCCGCGACCTTACGCGTGGGTGTATCGCGATTGGGTGATTGATGCGATCAATGCAGACAAGCCTTACGATCAATTCACCATTGAGCAACTGGCGGGCGACCTGTTGCCCGAGCCGACCCAAGATCAGATCATCGCCACCGGGTTCCATCGAAATACATTGACCAATCGAGAGGGCGGCGTTGATCCTGAAGAATATCGCATCAAAGCGGTCAAAGACCGGGCTAGTACAACCAGTTCTGTCTGGCTGGGGCTGACCATGGCGTGCGCCGAATGCCACAACCATAAGTATGATCCACTCACACAAAAAGAATTTTACGGTCTGTTTGCTTTCTTTAATCAGGCTGATGAAAAAGATATCGCCGCGCCCAAACCGGCAGAGACGCAAAAGTATGAGAGCGACCACGCGGTGTTTGAAGTCGTGCATGACCGCTTGCAAGACGCGCTGAATGCTTATGACCGCAATGAGTTTCCTCGCCGCTTTGACGACTGGATGTCGCGTACTTCTCCGCCCGGTGAAAAGTGGCGGACCCTAAACGCCGTTGGTGTCGAGACGCGATCTGGCGCTGCCCATGATGTGTTGCCAGACGGCTCAATTCTGATTGGCGGCGCAACGACTGAGACCGATGAATACGTTTTGATGTTTGAAACGCCGTTGCGGACCGTCACCGCAATCGAACTTGAAACGCTTGCGCATGAGTCACTGCCGCAAAATGGTAGTGGGCGCGCCGACAATGGGAATTTCGTACTCTCTGAATTGACCGCGTCCGCGAAGCCGCTTCACAGCAGGCAAGAAGAACAAACTCTTTCGTTCGTTGAGGTCAATGCAGATACGGAACAGGAACAATGGCTCGCTCAACATGCCGTAGACGGTGATGAGAAAACAGGTTGGTCGCCGGGCGGCAATACGAAAATCAGCCGTCGTTTGGCGCTGAATATTGCTGAACCGATTGCGCACGCCAACGGATGGCAGATAACGGTTCGCATCAAGCAAGACTATGGAACGCGTCATGCTCTCGGGCGTTTTCGCGTCCTGGCGAGTTCGAGCAATGGCCCGTTGCGCACAAGGCCGTTTTCATCCGACATGCTTTGGGCGTGGCAGACAGACGCAAATGAACGGACGCCCGATCAACAGGCGATGCTGGTTGATTACTATCGCGGGATTGATCCGGTACGGAAACAGTTACAGAAATCCATTGATGAACACAAAAAGAATGCGCCGAAAAAACCAAACACAATGGCGATGGCGATGGCTCCGCATGAAGAAGGGCGGGCGTCTCATATTCACATTCGCGGCGACTTCTTGCGTAAAGGCGATGAAGTCAACTCGCATACGCCTGCGGTATTGCCCGCTTTGCAGGTAACGAAACAACAACCAACCCGGCTCGACCTGGCGCGATGGATGGTCAGTGATGAGAACCCGCTGGCCGCGCGGGTGGCAGCCAACCGCGTCTGGCAATATTTATTTGGCGAGGGGATCGTTGCAACGCCGGAAGATTTTGGAACGCGCGGCGATCCGCCCAGCCATCCGCAATTGCTCGACTGGTTGGCGAACCGTTACATTGAACTCGGTTGGAGCCGAAAGGCGTTGATCCGTGAAATTGTGACATCTTCAACTTACAAACAACAATCAGCCATTCGTGATGAACTCGTACATGTAGATGCAAAAAACCATTTGCTGGCACGCCAAAACCGCTATCGTCTCAGCGCCGAATTGGTTCGCGACATTTCGTTGCAAACCAGCGGGTTGCTCAATCGTGCGGTTGGCGGCCCCAGCATTCGTCCGCCGCTGCCTGCGGATGTTGCCGCGCTGGGGTATGCAAACTCTGTCAAGTGGACGCAGAGCAAAGGCGATGAGATTTATCGTCGCGGGTTGTACATCTTCTTTCAACGTACGGTGCCGTATCCCATGTTGATGACGTTTGATTGCCCGGATTCAAACGTCACTTGCATCCGCCGCAATCGCTCCAACACGCCGCTGCAAGCGCTCACGCTTTTGAATGACCCGGTGTTTTGGGAATGCGCGGCGTCGTTTGGAAAACAGATCGCAACAGAAATGAAGGGCGACTCTTTAGAACGAATTCGCATGGCGTTCTTTAACGCGATCGGGCGTGAACCGAATGAGCAGGAAGCCTATCGCCTCGGGCGCTTATTCAACGAATCTTATCAGATGATGCTGCAAAGCCCTGAAGACGCCGCCGTGTTGCTGGGCGATATGGAATTGAACGGCGTCCGGCCTGCCGAAGCGGCGGCGTGGGTTTCGGTCGGACGGGTATTGATGAATCTGGAAGAGTATATGACGCGGCAATAAACGGGGGCTGTACGATGAATCCATTCGATGAGTATATCAAAAAAAGCCGCCGTGATTTTCTGGCGACCGGGGCCAACGGATTAGGCGCTCTGGCGCTGGCGGCGTTGATGCGCGATGAAGGCTTGTTGGCCCATGCGGACGAGTTCCTCAACCCCCTCGCGCCGAAGCCGCCCCACTTCGCGCCCAAAGCCAAAAACTGCATCTTCATCTTTATGGCGGGCGCGCCCAGCCAGATTGACCTTTTTGATCCAAAACCCAAGTTGCAGGAACTCGACGGACAACCGCTGCCCGACTCAATGACGGAGAACGTGCGCTTTGCGTTTATCCAAAAAGAGACGGCGGTGTTGAAAGGCAGCAACCAGACATTTTCGCGGTATGGAAAATGCGGTATGGAACTCAGCAACCTGCTACCGAACCTCGGTTCGTGCGCGGATGACATCTGTCTGGTGCGTTCGCTGCATACCGAAGCGTTTAACCATCACCCCGGCCAATTAATGATGAACACTGGTGTGCCGTTTTTCGGGCGTCCCAGCATCGGTTCTTGGATCAACTACGGCCTCGGTTCCGAATCAGACAACCTGCCGGGATACGTCGTCTTGACAGCGGGGCGGGGAACCAGCGGAGGCGCTTCAAATTGGAGCAGCGGGTTTCTGCCCTCGACCTATCAGGGCGTATTGTTTCGTAATAAAGGCGAAGCGGTCTTGAATTTGAACAACCCCGACGGCGTCTCGACTACGCTGCAAGAACGCACCATGGCGGCGTTGCGCGACTTAAACCAGGAACACTACGATCACATTGGCGATCCTGAAATCGAAAGCCGCATCGCGTCGTATGAACTGGCGTTTCGTATGCAGGCCGCCGCGCCGGAACTCATCGACCTCAGCGGCGAGTCTCAGGAAACCTTAGACCAATACGGTGTCGGACGCAGCGAAGGCGGGATGGAAAAAAAAGTCGACCGCGGCGGTGGACGCGGCACCTTTAGCGCGTTTGCTTCCAACTGTTTATTATCGCGTCGTCTGGTCGAACGCGGCGTCCGTTATGTGAATATCTATCATGCGTCGTGGGACCATCACAGCAACCTCGATAACGAACTCGAGTTTAATTGTACGATGGCTGACCAACCCATTGCGGCATTGCTCAAAGACCTCAAACAGCGCGGTCTTTTAGACGAAACGCTGGTGGTTTGGGGCGCCGAGTTTGGTCGTACGCCGCTGGGCGAAAACCGCGCCGGACAGCGCGAGCCTAACACCGGGCGCGACCATCATCCCTTCGCCTATTCAATTTGGATGGCGGGCGGCGGCATACAAGGCGGGCAGGTGATCGGCGAGACTGATGAGATTGGTTGGAACATCACCAAAGACCCGATCCATATTAATGACCTTCATGCGACGCTCTTGCACCTCTTCGGTCTCGATCATGAAAAACTGACCTATCGGTATCAAGGGCGCGATTTCCGTTTGACTGATGTGGCGGGCAAAGTCGTAAACCAAATGCTGGCGTAAGAAAATAAATCTGCGGATGAAATTGTAGGGGCGCAGCGTGCTGCACCCTTTTTTAAAGGTAGACGCTGGTATCTTTTTTTAGCTCATCCGGGACTTGAGTCATTCTCTGTACTCCTCGGTGTTGTGTTCCGCTTGTCTCCGGGCGGCCTTATTGGCCGCTTCCTACGAAAGCCGCTCCACACAATCACCTGCGTCGCTTGGAGAATGTCGAGTAACAATTAGTGTCAGTGCTCGATTTTAGGTATAATTATTCTCTTCGCTTCAATTCACGCTTTCAGGCGCTCGAGGAAACACACCTACACCTTCTTTCTTTTATTTCTTTTACAATACGTGGAACAAGAAACTTTTGAAAAAATCAATTTGAGCCATAATCAATGCACTATGACTCTTGATCCCAAAACCCATAACCAGGCTCTATTGAAGTTTTGTCCGCGCTGCGGCGCTGATGCGTTACGCGCGCAATCCGAACAGCGATATGTTTGCGGCGGATGCGGGTTTGAATATTACCTGAACGTGTGCGGAACGGTGGTTGGCGTGATTCGTCATGCGGACGGGCGCTTGCTCTTCACCGTGCGCGGCAAAGACCCCGGCGCAGGGACGCTGGATTTTCCTGGCGGGTTTATTGATTTTTACGAAACGGCGGAAGAAGCGCTGCATCGGGAAATTCGCGAAGAATTGAATCTGGAAATTACCACAGATCGCTTTTTGTGTTCACAACCCAACCAGTATGTGTATAGCGGTGTGTTGTATCACACCGTTGATTTTTTCTTTTTGTGCACGGTGAACGATTGGGGCGCGATGAAATATGACGCTGAAATTCGCGACTCGCGCTTGATGAGATTAGAAGAGGTCGATCTTAGCGAAATCGGTTTTGAGTCGATCCGCCGCGGCGTGGAATGGATGCGCCAACACCGCGACGGATTGGGGCTGAAAATTTAATACATCATCCAGTCGTTTACGCTGGTGCTGTAATTAAAGTCGTCCGCGAAAATGATGTCTCCATTCACGATGACTTCAAAATTATCGTATTGAGAAGATAGGCCCGCCAGCGAACTGCCCGTGACGCCCGGGAAGCCTGACGGGCGCTGGTTGATGCTTCCGTCTTCCCATGTCATTGCAAATGGCGATTCATTCGTCCCTGTTTTTTTGATGCTGCCGTCGAGTTTGATGCCATCGACTGCCAATGTCATCGTGTACCATTCGCCGACCTGCCATGTATATTCAGAGCGGGTTCCCCAGGCGAGAAGATCGTTCAAAAAATCAACGCTGCCTTCATCATCATGAAACAAAAAGTTCAGCGCTCTGGCGCCTTCCGCCGGATCGACGCGCACCGCGACGCCGCTGCGGGCGTGGTCTACGTCTTGCCAATTCAACATGCGTACGTCGGCGCGGACGGTGTAGTTTTGGGTTGGGAGATCAAGATCAACCCAGGCGTGTTTTGGATCAAGGCCGTCTTCAGACCAACAGGTCAATACGCCGTCCGTCGCGAGCCACTCGCCAGCGCCCGTCACCCAAGGGGCGGGCAGACGCTGCGAATCTTTTGGTAGATAATTTAAGGTGTCGTCAGTGATTGCAAAGTCCACTCCGCCGCTTGAAACAATGCCGTGCAATACGGGAGTCGATGAAGGAAATGTTTCAGGCGTTTGGAGTGAATATGTCATACTGACTTCATACGTGACGCCTGAAATAGACCAAATAATCGAATTGTTGTTAATTGCAACGTCACCATGATTTGCATGGACGTCCACAAGTTCAAACCCATCTGGAATAAATTCAGACACAATTACATTTGTTGCTTCATTACTCAGCGGCGAAATTGTGATCTCAATATTTTCGATCATTGAACCGCCGCTGTAATCGCTCGACGGCAATGTACGTTTAACCGTGAAGCCCGCTGGCAGTTGAGTTCGCAAGAAATCATGGCGGTTTTCAAGGAAGAAGCGCATGGTGTTGTATGAAGTCGTGATCTGGTTGCGTCGCGAATTTCGCGTTGAGCCTGTATAGGATTCACTCAAGGCGAGGTCATCCAAAAGCAGGGTTTCTGTCTGGGTGATGATGCCGCCCATCCGTTCTAATGAGAATAAACCATTCAATGATTGAGCGACCCGGTTGACAAATTCTTCGTGCAAATTGGGGTCGGAATGAAACGGGCGTCCAATCGGCGCATCCAGGTTTCGGTTGGTCAGTTCTTGTGAACCGGGCGCGACAAGCGTCAGTGAAAAATCAATCGGCATTTTCCAATACATCGGGTCTGAATCGGTATAGCCAAAGGTTTTGTCGGTGTCCCAAGGGATGATTTCCCATTTGCCGTCTGGCGCGAGGTCGTGATAGAGAAAGATGTTATTTTTAAATCCGTCCCAATGACTGAGCAAAAACGTGACCACTTCGTAGCCCATCACTTCTTCGATATCCAGATACTTTGGCAAATCTTCAACCAGGTTTCGATTGTTGACGCGGACGTTGCGAAAGAGCTCGATGTAGTCGTCGGAACTTTCATCCATATTGGATTTTTTGCTGTATCCGCCAGGTTCGTTGTAGGCGATTTTATAGATATTCGAAGACGGATCGCGTCCGTTAATTTCTAAGAAACGCTCGTTGGGTTGCTGGACGGCAATGCGTTGGGTGTGGGCGCCGTCTTCAATAAAGCGATACCAGTCGCAGCGCGGCGTGAGTACGCCAGAGTCGCGAAAGAGGTCATAAGAAATTTGCTCGACGTGAGGCGATTGGCCGCCGGCGGTTGTGCCTTCGCGGGGCGTTTCCAAACTGATGTTTAAAGTCCGGTCGCCGCGAAATTCTTCGCCTTTGAGAAATTTTAATTTATTGCCGTTGCGCGCGTCCGTGTAACGAACCCCGTCAAATACCAGCGGGAACTCGCTGTCGAGTGGTTTGATGACGGCGGCTGAAATGGCTTTTGCATCACTTGGCAGGCTGGTCGATTCCTGTGGGAATATCCACATCAGCGGGATTTTGCTTTCGATATCATTGTCATAAACGAAGTACGATTCAAACGGTCGCGTCTCAGCAGTATGAGGTAGGCGCAACGTCTGTCCGTCAGTCAACGCCAGTTCAAGGTTGTATCGAACCAGAGTCTGGTTTGGGTGCGGGGGGATGGAGGCTTGTAAAACGCCGGAGGTGAAATTCTGGCTGATAAACGTCATCTCCGCTTGGTTTTGGTTTGGCTGGTTTGAGGCGAATAGCGACGGCGCCAACACAAAGTCGCTGCTGTTTCCTAACGAAAGGTTAAAGCCGACGATTGCCAGAGTGTTTTCACCGTTTGTAAGATAGGTTGATGCGTTTCCAATGGTGAATTCCTCAGCCTCGTTCGCTTCATGGCTGCCATCAGAGGTCGATTCATTTGTATAATTGTCAGGAGCGGATGCGCGGGCGACTTCCTGCCCGTTGAGATAGGCGATAAAGCCGTCGTCGTAAAAGATCGACAGAGTCAGTGCGCCAATTTCATTGATGTCGCTGACTGTGAAATTCCGGCGCAGATAAACAGTCGTATAATTGCCGCGCATATCATTGAGCACCGTCTCAACTTGCTCGATATCTCCATAGCCGAACCCGCCGGTCCCGGTTGCCCATGCGCTATCGTTGAAATCTGAAAGCGTCCATACCTGGTTGTTGGAAGGAGCGCTGGTCCCTTTGCTGTAACGCCAGGCGCTTCGTGATGCAACGAGAGTGTCTTTCGCCTGCTGGGATACATCCGTCTCTTCCCAGCGGAGGAGAGCGCTTTCAATTAAGTGAGGTGAATCAACGGCAAATTGAACGGTGACTTCATCACTCGAGGTTGGATGTTGAGGATTAATGTTGAAAGACTGAATCAATGGATACGGCGGCGTCCCGATCGCAGTATTCGCAGCCCCTGGCGTACCGTCGTTGCGTAACGAAGCCCGCCATGAATGATAATCGTCTGCGGGCAGGTCCCAGGCGATGCGTTCCAAACTGGGGCCGTACCCATCGGCGGCTCGCGGCCAGGGCGGATCGTCGTTATAGCGCAGACGCTCAACAATGGTTCCATCGGGGCGGGTGAGTTCAACCCATTCGCCGCCGTTGCCAAGTTTATTTTCAAACGGTCCCAAAACCTGATAGCGTTTGTTGCGCCATGTGGTATGCGAAGGAACGCGCACAACCACGAGGTAGCCATTCGCCGCGAGTTGCGTACCATTCGGGAACGTATATAAAGCGCCGGAGGTAAACTGGTAGCCGCTGAGGTCCACCGCTGCGTCGCCGGGGTTGTATAACTCGACGAATTCGCGCAGGGAACCCGCCTCATAATCCAAATCAGACGGGTCATAATGAATCTCGTTGATGACGACGTCAGCGAAGGCCGGAACGAGTAAACTACAAAAAATGATACCGAAGATAAAACTGGATTTCATGAAATAATTCATTAATGCGTATTTCCCCTAAACTTCAATTTGATAGAAAAATCACTCATCCTAATAGAATATCATACGATACTCCATAAGACGGCAAGAATTAACGGGATTGATATTTTGACCGATAAAGACGATTGTTGATCTGGATGAATGACTTGTAAATAGTTGTAAAATTTCAAATGAGTTGAAAGAATGAGCCTAAAATAGATCAGACTGATATTTAATTGTTACTCGCGCGGGGAAGAGAAATGAAATCTTGTTTATTGATATTCGTTGTTTTGATGTTGTTAGCGTCTCCGATTATTGGAACCTGTCAGCAACAGATTGTCGTTGGTCAAACGCTTACGGGCGTCCTTTCTGCTGAACAACCTGTTGCAAACTTCACCATGCCTCTCGAAGTGCGCGGGTTGTTTCAATTGCAACTTAACATTGAAGAACGCAACTTCGATATTGCGCTAGCGCTTACCAATCCTGACGGTGAGTTTGTCGCGCAAAATACCGGGCGCAATTATCCTGCGTTTCAAGGCGCCTACTTGTTACAAACGCTTGTGGATTTAGGGACCTATACGATTCAAATCAGCGCCAGCGGCATTGAAGCCCCTGTTGATTTTTCGTTTTCGGTCCATGCGCTTTCCGATACGAATACGATTGCCTTTCTCACCAAAGATTCTCCCAAGCAGGGGCTGATTGCGTCCTCCATTGAACAAGACCAATACCTCTTAGACCTCGCGCGCGGGCAAGCGGTGGTGTTAGCCGTGATGACGCCGGACTTGGTGTTGAACCCCATCATGGGCGTGTTCAGCCCGACCGGGGAACGCTTGTTTGTCGTTGATGATTTTGCGACGACCGAACCAATTGCTTTGCTCGTTGCTGAAGAGTCGGGCGTTCACACCGTCGTGGTTGCGCCCCGTTCAAACGCTGATCTCGGACCGTATCGTATTGTGGCGCATGATGCGCCCGAAGTGACCTTGGGAGAAGCAACATCGGGTGATGTGCGGACGCCTGGCGACGTGGCTGCGTTTGAACTACCGCTGCTAAAAGGCGAGGCGTATGATTTTATCGCGACTGGCGTGGATGGCCTGGAATCATCGCTGATCTTGATGGAAGCCTCCGGTAATTTTATCACGCTTGCCGACCCGGATGTCGATGAACCGACCACTACCGTATTGCCTGGATTTACGCCGGTGCGCGACGAAAGCCTCTTTATGTTGGTCATTGGCGCCGAGCATGAAAACACCGGACTGTTTGATTTTGAAGCGCGGCCTTTAGAAGATGAAAACGATGATCGCTGGCTCACTGTCGGCGAGACGGCGACGACCGTCATTGGCCCCGTCGGCGATGTGGACCGCTATAAGATTCAGGTTGACTCCGGGCGTGATTACTCATTACTCGCGTTGAGTATTTGGCATTTGTTGGACCCTAGCCTGCGGGTATTGAACGAAAATAACGAAGAAGTGTTCTTTAATGACAATGCGGTCTTGAGCACGGATTCGTTGTTAAGCGGAATCCAGTTCCCCGCAGCGGGCGAGTATGTGATTGAAATTGCTGGCTCGCCAAATCAACCCAACGCCCAAGCGCAAACCGGCGTTGCGGCGATTTCGTTCGCAACCGGAGCGCCGTTCGATAACGCTCCGCCTGCCATGAATGATCCCGCAGCGGTTGTGACCTATGCAGACGGGAACGTGCATGTCATGTTGCCGGACGGCTCGGTCTTAGATGACACCATGCCAGTGAACGCAACTGTAATCGTTGATAAAACCCAAGCGAGCGGCGAAGGGACGTTTGAACAAGATGGCTTCGCCATGCTCGAAGCGCCTGCGAACGATGGCGACATCGTGTTTGTGAAATTGCGCGATACGTCGGATGCGCAAAATGAGTATCTATCGCCCGCGTTGCCGGGTCCGACGCGCCTGGCGCAAATCAATGGGACGCCGTTTGCCGTCGCCGTTGATGACGCAAATAAGATATATCTCACGGAGTCCGCCAGCGGGCGCATCATTACCATTTCTCAAAGCGGACGCATTGAGGTCGCGGTCGGCGACTTGCCGACCAGCGGCGGTTCGTTTGGACCGAATGGATTGGCGTTTGACCACGACGGCGCGCTTCACTTCTGCAACGCCGCCGATGGCACGGTAAAAAAATTGCTGGGAACCCAAACGGAGATCGTCGTTGATGGGTTGAATTTTCCCACTGCGATTGCATTTGATGAAGCGGGGACGCTGTTTGTTGCGCAAAGAGGCAGCGACGTTATTGAAAAGGTGTTTCCAAATGGCGACCGTTCGGTGATTGTCTCGACGGTGCGCAACCCTAACGCCTTGGCGTTTGGCCCCGACAACTTGCTTTACTTTGGCAATGACGAAGACGGGCAAAGCAACATCTATCGACTTGCGTCTGACGGCAGCGTTGAAGTGTATGCGGATGGGGTCGCATCAGCCGTTGAGAGTATGGCGTTTGATCGCGATGGATATTTATATGTCGCCGATGGAACGCCGGGGTTTCTTTATCGCATCGCGCCGGATGGTGAAACGGTTGTGTTTACGCGCGGCCTTTCGGGCGCGGTGGGGATGGCGTTTGGTCACGGAGAATTTGAGACTTCAATTTTCGCTGCTAATATGGGGCTGGCGCCTGACAGGCGTTATCCCGGTGAAGTGATCCGCATTCCAACGGGGCGGCCTGGAATCGAACTGCCGTTTGCGTCAATTCCCGATTGGATGCTGATGGAATAAACCGTCGCGTAGGATGATTGAATGCTCGTCTGTCCCAATTGTAATAAGGAGTTGAAGAAGGGGCGGCATCCGCACGGCGTGATTTGGGGCTGTAAGCATTGCGGCGGTCGGGCGGCGTCGCTTTCGCTCTTACGAAAATCCATCGATAAAAAAACCATCAACCAAATCTGGCTGCGCGCGTCAAACGGCGTGGGGGTCGAAGGGAAACGCTGCCCCAGCTGCACAAAACGCATGGCGCAGTTTACGCCCAACATCCCCGGCGTCCATTGGAAACTGGATTGCTGCGAGCCATGCCAGATGTTCTGGTTTGATGCGGGTGAATTTGAAGACATGCCCGGCATTCCCCCTCCACCGCCTGCGCCCGACCCCAATGAGGGCGTTCCAGAAAAAGCGCGTGAAGCGATGGCGCGCATTCAATTGAAACATATCAAAGACGATGCAGACAATCGTCAAACCTCGCCAGAAGAGGGCTGGAAGTTTATCCCCGCTATTTTGATGTTGCCCGTCGAGTTTGATACCAACCCGCTTCATCATTGGCCTTGGCTGACCTGGTTGATTTTTGCTTCGATTATTTTGGTATTTGCGCAGACGGTTTCAAATTTAGGCCCCATTGTTGATTCGTATGGGTTTCTTCCATTGGATGCGTTTCGGCTTGCGGGATTGACGGTGATTACGTCCTTCTTTTTGCATGGCAGCCTGTTGCATTTACTTGGGAACGCCTACTTTTTGCTGATATTCGGCGATAATGTTGAAGATTATGTGGGCAAATGGTTGTTTGGATGTTTGATTTTATGTTCAATTTTATTAGGCACTTGCGTCCATGCGCTGTTTGATCCGAACCCCGATATTCCCAGTATCGGCGCCAGCGCGGGCATTTCAGGCATTTTGGCTTTTTATGCGATGCAGTTTCCCCGAATTCGCGTAGGAATTTTGGTCTATTTTCATTGGGCGCGCATTCCTGTGATGAAAATGTTGATCGTGTGGTTTGTTCTTCAATACATCGGCGCCCTGTATCAAATCGCAGGTGCGTCTAAAGTATCTGCCCTGGCCCATTTGGGCGGGGCTGTTGCCGGTTTGGCTTTTTGGTATTTCTTAAATTACTTTCACCAGAAACAATCGGACATATACCAAGAATTTTCGTGATATACTAACGTGTTGACCTATAGGGAATGTTGGATAAAGATTTATCCCATTCGTTTTTGATGCTCATCCAATAAAGATTAATCATTAAAGAACAGGTGTTTCATGGTTCAAATTTGCACAGTCTGCCATCGCGTGAATGTTGATGGCAAATGGATAAATGGCGTTCCGCCTATCGGCAAGGTCTACCCGACGATATGCCCGGATTGCACTGAGGGCGGCGAAGAAACTGCAAGTGACGATTCAAACCGCATGGCAATTTCACAGAACAAGTGGGCGCAAAAAAAATAAGCCAATTGCTTTCGTAGATTCGCGTATTTGGTATCTGCGCTTTCCTCTTTCATCGAAAAGACGCGCCTTTGGTCTGCGTCATTGCAGGCTTGGTGCGCTTTAATATCTGATGTAACTCTCTCCTGGAAATGCATCATTCATCCATGACCTCGCCAAAATTCTACGTTGATTGATGAATTCCTTCCAGAAAAAAATTGCTGGTAAACAAAGCCGAAATTGTTGTAGACTATACTCGCTACTAGCAGGCAGCACTGGCTATTTCCATCGTTGATTTCACTTCCTTGATCTTATTTCTGATCTGTATGCTGCATTATTTGAATCTGAGGTGGAGATGATGTTGAAACGAAATGCGGGCAAAGGCTTTACCCTGATTGAGTTGCTGATCGTCGTTGCGATTATTGGGATTTTGGCGGCGATTGCCGTTCCTAATTTTTTGAATGCGCAACTGCGGGCGAAGGTGTCCCGGGCGCAATCTGACTTGCGCTCGTTGGGGACGGCGATTCAAATGTACGGCCTCGACAATAATGTGTTTCCCGGCGGCGAGGGTCTGTGGGCGTCGGGGATGCCGTGGTGGGTGAAACACACCTATCGCTATCATCAATTGACCACGCCGATTTCGTATATGGCGTCCGTCCCGATTGATCCCTTCCAAACCAATAACCCGCAAAAATTGAATTCAGACTTAGGGCCGATTTGGGACGGCGGCTACGTTTATGACGAAGCGCGGCGCCCCGGCGGCGGAAAAGAGACCATGGAACTCTATGGGGCGAATTTTCAATTTGCGGCGCGCAGCCCCGGGCCTGCGTTGAACTGGGCGTCAAACCTTTCGCATGGAAACCAGGTCATTTATTACGCGACGTCAAACGGGCTCATCAGCGACGGTATCATGGCCTATCTCGGCCCTGGCGGCACCTTGTATTGATCAGAAGGAAAGCGTGGTAGGCGCTGCTCTCATCGCTTTGGTGCGGGCTTTTCGTCCCCAGTTCCCGTCCAATCCTTACGTCGTTCTTCAAGCATTTCCAATCATATACAAGAAGACCCCGCTTCGCCAAAGAGTCCGGCAAAGCGGGGTGGGGAGGATCATCAAGACCCAAAAGGTTACGAAAGGGCTTGGTTATGGCGCCCCGTTTGGGGCGTGAAACGTGTTGCTAACTGGCTTCGATGCAATACAAATAATCTTTGCCGCGAAGAAATAAACTATCGCCAACCATGACGGGCGATGCGTCAATCTCGTCATCAAGTTTATTCACGGAAAGCGGTTTGGTTTCTTCGCCGATCTTTAAGACAAGCGTCGTTCCGTCCCGCGTTGTGAAGAACACCTTGTCGCCGCTGGCGGCGGGGGAGGCGTACATATTACCCAACAACTCCGGCAAGCGGGCGGCGGGGAGAATCACTTTTCCCGTGTCGGCGTTGACGCACGACATGATGGGATTGCGGTCTTTGGTAAAATAAATGCGGTCTTGAATTAAGACCGGCGAGGGGACGTAGGGCGTATCATTGTTATGGCTCCAAGCGATTTTATCTGTGCCGGTAATGTCGCCTTTAGAATCGAGCGGGATCGCATAAAGCGCGGCGCCGCGCCAGCCGCTGCTGACATAAGCGATACCGTTACGAGCGAAAGGCGTGGGGATGGGGTTGCCGGTTTGGCCGCCGCATTGCCAGATGATGGAGCCGTCTTTGACGTCGTAACTGATGGCCCGTTTGGCGCCGTTAGCGATGACTTGAGTAACGCCGTTGTGCTCAACCACTAAGGGAGTCGCCCATGTCGTTTGTTCGTCGCGGTCGATCTTCCATTTGGTATCGCCGGTTTTTGCACTCAGGTTCGCGATGAATGATGGGCCTTCGTGGTCCCAGGTGACAATCAGGTTATCGCCGTGGACGGTAAGCGAAGTGCCTTCGCCGAAACTGTTGCGGGTTTGCATGTCGCCGAGGTCGCGTTTCCAAATCTGGTTGCCGTCGAGGTCGTAACAGAAGATGCCCTGCGAGCCGAAAGTGACGTAAAGAAACTCTCCGTCCGTGGTGGGCGAGCCAGAGGCGTAGGTGTTGGTGCCGTGTGTGCCTTCATGCGGCACCGTCTCCGCTGCGGTCTTTTGCCAGATCACCTTGCCGCTGTCGCGGTCAAAACAGATCACGTCGAATTTGTAATATTTCGACGGGGCCCTGCCGTCGGCTTGTGCGCCTTCTTTTGCTTTGGCGGTTTCGATGGCGGTGGTCACAAAAACCTTTTTGCCCCAGATGATTGGCGTCGAAGAACCGTTGCCGGGAATTTCGACTTTCCATTTGATGTTTTTGTCTTCGTTCCAGGTAGTGGGCGGATTGGCGTTTTGAGCGGCGCCGTTATAGAGCGGCCCGCGCCAATGGTGCCAGTTGTTCATTTTTTCCGACTCAAAATCTGCGGAAACAATTGGCGCTGATACGAAGCAAATAAATATAAAGATTACAAAATGCTTTGTCATACAACATCTCCTTTTTTTATTCTTGACTCTGTATATAAATAATTGAATTTCAATTTAAAGGTTCTTCCAAAAACTGATCGCTTCCGTGCGGGCTTTCAGGCCCTTTTGCAACAATGTCATTGACTTAAAACTTTTAGCCCCCCTTTTTAAGGGGGGACGGCGCTGAAAGCGCCAGGGGGGATTCGGGCGCAACACGTTGCGCCTCTACAGGGCTGATATTTTTGATTTCGTCGCATCAAGGTCTGCCCTCACTTCGCGACGCCTTGGCTTGCCACCCCTTAAGTCAATGACATTGCCTTATGCACAGGCGCTCCCAGAGTTGCACCCATGCCAGAATTGGTTTGTCAATTTTTGATATGTCAGATTTCTTTTTTGTAATCAAAATTATGACCATCCATCAATGCAAGTATTCGATTACAGGATGAATCAAATTAACATTTTTAAAAACAAAAAACGCCGCTTCGAGTTCGGGCGTCGAAGCGGCGTCATGATGTGAGGTTTACCCGGAACTATGGAGTATGTCGGGCTCGCGTTTCAATTTGTTCCGCAGTTTTTTCATCAATCAAAAAAATGTCAAAATCATATGCAAACGCCTGCGGCGCAATTTGGTATTTGCGCAAAGGTTTGGCGCCCCAACTGTTGATTCCACCGACGCCGCGCTGCTTAAGGTCAATATTCACAGTGATGTAGTCGCGCTCCGGCAGAGTATTGGTGTGGTCGGCTTCTGCCAGATCGTTTTGAGAATATGGCCACGCACTTACATTGAGCCATGATGCGCCCGCTTTGATGAGCAAGCCTTCTCCGCTGTTGTCCGTCAACGCAGCCCAGCGCACATCCGTCCGGTTGCCATAATCCTGGGGTTTGATGTAGGGGAAGGGATCAACCTCGACTGGTTCGCGATAGAGGCCGACATTGGCGCTGGTGAAGCGGTCGGGATAATTCTCATGCGGGCCGCGTCCCAGCCATGTCAGATTGTCGAAGCCGCTGGTTATGGTCATTTGCATACCAACGCGGG
The DNA here is from genome assembly GCA_030765645.1 of Candidatus Hinthialibacter antarcticus. Classification (NCBI taxonomy): domain Bacteria; phylum Candidatus Hinthialibacterota; class Candidatus Hinthialibacteria; order Candidatus Hinthialibacterales; family Candidatus Hinthialibacteraceae; genus Candidatus Hinthialibacter; species Candidatus Hinthialibacter antarcticus. The sequence goes on from JAVCCE010000073.1 coordinate 35,419, forward strand.
GGATTTCAGGCAATGTCTCGTCGGGATACATTTTGAAAGTCACATGAATGGCGCCGTCGCCCGCGAACGCATATTCGATTTGATATTTCACCTTGCCGTCGATCATGGTTCCATCTGTAGAAACCGTTGCGCTGAATTCACCGAATTGTTTCGCCTCGACAGAACCGACCACGCGTTGCGGCGCTGCGGTTTTCCACACGCCGGAGTCATGCAGCATCATATCGCGGCTGGCGGAATCATTGTCGGTTTGCGCCCGCCAGAAATTGGGAACCAGCGGCGCGACCAATAACTCTTCGCCTTCTTCTTGAATCGACTCGATCACGCCGGACTTTTTACCAATGGTCACAGCCAATTCGCCGTTCTGGACGATGATGCGATCCGGTAATTCTTCAACGACAACTTCTTCGCGTTCGGGCGCCATGATATCAAGTCGCGCGCTTTTGATGGGGAGTTTGAATTGTTGCCATGCGACGATGTGTCCGCGTTTGGCCCAGGTGGCGTTGTCCATCAATTCAAATTGAATGTTCACGAAATACTCGACGCCAGATTCCGGTTCGATTGTCTGAATGGGAAGGTTGACGATGGTTTCTGTTTGCGGTTGCAAGTCGATGGGGGCGATCTTGCCTTTTTGAATCACGCGCCCGTTGGCGGTAACTTCAAACGTCGGTTGAAACTGGTTTAAGTTAATGAAGAAATATTTATTTTTGATTGTCACGGAACCTTGAGTGAGGTTTACCGCTTCGACGCCGATGTTCTGATAGACTTTTTTGACTTCGGGCGTTCCCGGGCCGGGGGTGCGGTCGGGCCGGACGACGCCGTTGTCAAGGAAGTTTTCGTCTGATGGAACGTCGGCGGGGCCGAAGTCGCCGCCATACGCCCAAAACTCGACGCCGTTGTCATCCGTCTTTCGCAATGACTGGTCAACCCAATCCCAAATAAAACCGCCCTGCAAGACGGGATAGGCTTCGATCACGTCCCAGTAATCTTGAAAGTTGCCGATGCTATTGCCCATCGCGTGCGTGTATTCGCAGAGAATCAACGGGCGATCAGGATTTTTTGAAGCAAAGTTTTCGATGTCGCGCGGGCTGGCGTACATCGGGCAATAAATGTCGGTATGAGCGTGAAGTTCGGCGCGTTCGTATTGCACTGGTCGCGACGGGTCGCGTTCTCTCATCCATTCATACAACGCGACGAAGTTAGAGCCGTCGCCCGCTTCGTTGCCCATCGACCAGATAATAACGGACGGGTGGTTTTTGTCGCGTTCCAGCATGCGTTCGCCTCGGTCGAGGTGGGCTTTCTTCCATAATGGTTTTGCGCCCAATGTTTTTTTGGGACCGTAGCCGATGCCGTGGCTTTCGATGTTGGCTTCATCAACGAGATAAATGCCAAAGTAATCGCATAGGTCGTACCATTCCGGCGTATTGGGATAATGCGAGGTACGCACCGCGTTGACGTTGTTCTGCTTCATTAATTTGATGTCTTGAATCATCGACTCGCGAGTGACGGAGTATCCCGCGTCGGGGTCCATCTCGTGGCGATTGACGCCCTTGATGTAAATCGGCTCGCCGTTGACGAGTAACTGTTTATTTTGAATTTTCGACGTGCGGAAGCCGACCATCTGCGGGATGGATTCGATCACTTTTCCTTTGCCGTCGCGCAAGGTCAACACCAGTTGGTAAAGGGAGGGGGACTCCGCTGACCAGCATTTTACGTCAGGAATTTTCAATGTTTGTTTGACGCTGTTTTTGCCGTTGGCGTCAAGAGAGTTCAATTGCGCATTGAGAGTAGCGATGGGTTTTTTGTTGTCATAAAGCGCGGCCTCAAGCGTCAGACCTGTGCTCGGCGCTGACATCTGGTTTGATAGGGCTGTGGTGATTTGCAGCGTTCCATTTGATGTGGATGCGTCATAATCGGGCGTGATGAAAATATCATCGACGCGGACTTCGCCTCGTGAGAACAGATACACGTCGCGAAAGATGCCGCTCATGCGCCATTTGTCCTGGTCTTCTAAATACGACGCGTCCGAGTAGCGGTAGACCTCGACAGCGAGAATGTTGTCTTTCGGTTTGAGATAAGGCGTCAGGTCAAACACCGCTGGTGTTCGCGCCCCCTTGCTGAAGCCGACGCGCTGTCCATTCAGCCATAAATAAAACGCCGATTCGACGCCGTCAAATTGAATGAAGACGCTGCGGCCTTTCCAATTGGACGGAACGCGAAATTCTTTTCGATACGAGCCGACTTCGTTTTTATCGTGCGGAATGTACGGCGGGTTCATTATTCCCCAGGGGCATTTCGAATCAGGGCTCATGTAGTTGACGTAGATGGGGTAGCCGTAACCGTGCAGCTGCCAACTCGAGGGGACAGGGATGGCGTCCCAACGCGAATCGTCATAATTGTATTGATAAAAATCTTTCGTCCGCGCATCAACCGTCTCGGCGTATTGGAATTTCCACAGGCCGTTTAGCGACTCATACCAGGGCGAAGCGTCGCGGCGGTCGATCAGCGGTTTGATCGGGTTGGCGTTGTTGAGCGCGGCGTTTGTTTTCGGGTAGGCGATAAAACTGGCGCGGGGCGCTTCGCGGTTTTCGCCGATGTTTTGCGGGTCTTCCCATTCGGGAGTCTGCGCCTGGGCGTTGAACGCTATGCTGGTCGCAATGAGCGCAAGCGCTAACATCGTGCGCAACGCGAGTTTCAATTTAGATGGGGCGTGGTTCGTTTTGCTCATGATGATACCCATGCTTTCCTCAATTTGTATTAAATGGCGAGGTCGTCCCCAACCATTTGTTGCAGTTCACGCAATCGTTGTTTTAGCCGGGCGATGATTTGGCGATTGCCCGGGTCTGTTGATAAATCATAGAGTTCCCATGGATCGTCTTGCATGTTGAATAACTGAATCCGGTTGGCCTTGGGGTAAATAATCAATTTGTATTCGTCGGTTCTCACCATGCGCTGAAAATCAACATACGAGCCATAGATAGCGTTGGTATGCGGATAAAAGCCGCCGTTCAGTAATGGGACCAAACTCGGGAACTCGACCGTTTCCGGCGTTGGGATTTCCGCTAAGTCGCATGTCGTCGCGTAGAGGCTATGCAGGTAGACCATGTCGTCGATCTGTTCGCCCTGGTTGATGCCGGGGCCGCACAGGGTGAGCGGCATCCGAACGCTGTGGTCGTATTGGTTTTGCTTTCCGAGCAGGCCGTGCTGACCCATCGCGAGACCGTGGTCGGCGGAAAACATGATGACGGTGTTGTCTAACTCGCCGGACGCTTCGAGCGCATCAAGAATGCGGCCGATCTGATGGTCTGCGTGTGAGATGATGGCGTAATATTCCTGCAAATGCACCTTGATCTGATGTTCGGTGCGGGGGAACGGCGCCAGGATTTCATCGCGCAGCGTATTGCGCTGGCCCTGGTCGAAGGGATGCTCGGGGACGAAGTTTGGCGGAACCTCAATCTGATCCAATGGATACATATCGAGATATTTTCTCGGCGCTTGGCGCGGATCGTGCGGCGCGTGAAAGGCGACATACATGAAGAACGGGTTGTCGCTGTGGGCGGCATGGTTTTGCAGGTAGTCAATTGACGCGTTCGCCCATTCGCGACTGCTGTGCATGATGCTGCCGTCGGGCTGTTCGCGCCAATGGCCTTTGCGGGTTTTGTCGTCGGGCTGCCAGGTATTGTTGTCCGCAGTGGGGCGGCGGTAGCCGTCGCCGTCATACGGCGTCGAAGCAAGCATCCCGCCGCCGTGCGGGCCGACGGTTTTGAAGCCCTTCTGCAGCGCGGCGTCTCCGTTGTGCCACTTGCCGGCCATAAAGGTGTCGTAGCCGGCGTTGCCCAGCGTTTCTCCCCAGAGTGGAACCAGCGGGCCGTCTTTGCCGCCGATATCGCGTTGGGCGTGGTAGATGTAGCGCCCGGTGTTGAGCATAGCGCGGCTGGCGACGCACACCGCGCCCGTCCATGAGCCTTGGTTGAAGCAATGGGTGAAAGTGACGCCGTTTTTGACCAGGCGGTCGATGTTGGGCGTTTTTACTCCGGGATTATTTAACGAACCAATCGATTTGAATGTCTGGTCATCAGTGAACAAAAAAAGGATGTTCGGTTTTTTCTTTGGAGCGGCAGTCGCGCAGGGCAGCGCCGACGCGATTGCGCCCGCGCCGAGGGTTTTCAATAACTGGCGTCGCTTCATATTTTTCTCCTATTATTACGTCGAAAGAATGGCGCCTAATCCGCCAACGATCAGTACGAATACAATGAATCCTACAAATAGCAAACTGATTGCCGTCAAAACACCAAGAATGGTGAAATATGTTTTTAGTTTTCGTTGTGAATTAATAAACGCTTCCTGATTATTCGAAAGATTAGGCTTCTTCAACGGATGAAGCGGCGCTCATGAGCAAGATGCCCATCCAGATCGGCAGCCAGCAAAACAAAATCCCTCAAATGGTGAGGATCAAGAATACGCCGTTCAAAATGGTCATGATGCCTGTTAATTTAAGCCAGAACCTCCCCATATAGAGCGGGACGCTTAAAGAACGGATGATATCATTCTGTCCAGGAAGAGCAGGCGGCTGTTCTTCAAGTTGATTGTCCATTGATGATCTCCTTTTTAAGGTTACTAAAATTCATCTCAAAAATCATTGATCGTTCGTTGCGCTCGGCATGGGCGCCACTCCGCTCGCTTCAGTGCGGGCTTCCAGGCCCTTGTGCACAGGCGCTCCCAGAGTGGCGCCCATGCCTGACATCAATGTTCGCTATTCGATAAGCCAAAATTCCTTCTCGTGAATCTTATTTTGTTAAAGCGTCTATTCAGTAACAGAATCACCTCATAAACGGTGCGCTGCGTCCGCTTGTTTGGTAATACTCTAACAACCGGGTGAGATGTTCAACCACTTTTGGATATTTCTCATACATGTTTGTCGTTTCGGCATAATCGTTTTCGATGTCATACAACTGAATCGGCGGCAGATCCATTTCTTTCGCTTTATTTGGCCTGGGGTCGCTCCACCCGCCGGAGCCGGGGCAGAGGTTGAGTTTCCATTTTCCCTGGCGAATCGAAAACGAGCCATTGATAGAGTGATGCACCGTCGCTTCACGAAGGGGCTTGTCTCGCTCTTCGCCGAGCAATGCAGGAAGAATGCTATAGCTGTCTTCGCCCGCGTCGCTGGGTAAGGGTTCATCAAGAATCGCTGAACAGGTCGCGATTAAGTCCGTCAGGCAGATGGTTTCGTCAGAGGTCGAACCCGGCGCGATCTTACCCGGCCAGCGGGCGACGAAGGGAATGCGGTGTCCGCCCTCGAAGATGTCGGCTTTATGCCCGCGATAGATATAACTGGGGTCGTGCCCGAGTGGCTCGAGTTCGTCAAACTCAGCGCGGGGCGAGCACCCGTTGTCGCTGGTGAAGATGACCAGGGTGTTGTTGCTGAGGCTGTGGCGCGACAGGGCGTCGAGGATTTGCCCGACGGCGTCGTCGCATTGCAGTACAAAGTCGCCGTAGGCGTTGGTCCCGCTTTTGCCTTGAAATTCTTTGGTTGGCAGAATCGGCGTGTGCGGCGCCGCAAGAGGGACGTACAAAAAGAACGGCTGGTCGGTTTCGCTGCGTTGCTTGATGTACTCGACCGATTTCTCCGTGACTTTTGGCAGTACGTCTGCGTGTTTGAAATCGGCGCCGGTCGGGCCTTTGCGCCAAAAGCCTTTGAAGTCTTTATTCTCGGTTTCGCGGTCAGGCGCAGCGGTGATGCCGTCGTTTTCGATGTAGACGTAAGGCGGCATGTCGAGCGAGGCGCTGATGCCGAAGAAGTAATCAAAGCCGACACTGTTCGGCCCGTTTTGGATGGGCTTGGTCACATCGTAATTGTCTTTTTCGCCTGCCCAGTCCATGCCGAGGTGCCACTTGCCGACGCAGCCGGTGTGGTAGCCGTTTCTCTTTAAGAACGATGCGACGGTCATGCGGCCCGGCTCGATCAGGCGTTCGGAATAGCCGTACAAAACGCCGCTTTTGAGTTTGGAACGCCAGCAATAGCGTCCGGTCAGAATGCCGTAGCGCGTCGGCGTACACACCGCTGAACCCGAATGGGCGTCGGTGAATTTGACGCCAGTCCGGGCGATACGGTCTACGTTTACCGTGTTCAGTTTTGAATTTTCGTTGAGGCAGGAAACATCGCCGTAGCCTAAGTCGTCCGCGAGAATGTAGACGATGTTTGGCTGCTGGCTTTGGTTTGCGATAGACGCCTGCGGCGCCATCAGCGAGAGTCCGCCAACGGCGCCGGTTTTTAGGAAGTTTCGACGAGAGGTTTGATTTTGCATTCGCTTAACCCAATGTGACCGTCGATTTAACGGCGTTGCGGCGCGTGATTGATTTAGTCATTAAAATTCTCCCTTCACGGATTATCCGTGGATTATTTTCAAACAAAAAACTCACTTCCGCTAAATAAGCGAAATGAATATCCCAATCGCTCTCTATTGCACCATATTGACGGGAATGACTCAAGGAACCAGAGACGCGCTGCGATTGCCATAGGTTTGAGCCATTTTTTTTGGTAGAATGAGAATCTCTCAGTTTCCGCATCAGTTTGCTTTTCATCAATCTATATTTCATGTTGGATTCGGATGTTTACATTCTTGCGAAAAAAATGCCTTCGAGGCGTTTTGATTGTTGTATTCGTTTCTCTGGGATTGTTACCGGCAAACGGGCAGGCGGTTGATTTTAATTTCCAAATTCGCCCGTTGTTATCAGACCGTTGCTTTACGTGCCACGGGCCGGATGAAAACAAGCGCGTGTTGAACCTGCGCCTGGATACTCCTGAAGGCGTATTTGGCGAATTGCTCACCGGCGAAGGCAAAGCGATTGCTCCCGGTAACCCGGAAGAAAGCGTCCTGGTCAACCGCATTCGTTCACATGAAGATTCATACCGTATGCCGCCGACGGATTCTAACTTGTCGCTAACGCAAGACGAAATTGACTTGATCGTTGCGTGGGTCGAGCAGGGCGCTGAATACAAGCCGCATTGGTCGCTGATCCCGCTTGGTCCGGCGGGCCTGCCACAAGATATTGCGCTCGATATTGATTTTTTTATTGAACGAAAACTCGCGCAAAACCAACTGGCGTTTTCAGAGGAAGCAGACAACGAATTGCTGCTGCGGCGTTTGGCGTTTGACCTGACCGGGCTGCCGCCCACGATTGAAGAACTCGACGCCTTTCTCGACGACGAGGCGCAGAATGCGTATGAGCGCGCGGTTGATCGTTTGCTCGCCTCGCCGCATTACGGCGAGCGCATGGCGGTCGATTGGCTGGACGCGGCCCGTTATGCGGACACCTACGGCTATCAGGCCGACAACTTCCGCCCCGCGTGGCGCTGGCGCGACTGGGTGATTGAGGCCTTCAACCAGAACATGCCGTTCGACCAGTTTATCGAATGGCAACTGGCAGGCGACCTGGAGCCGAACCCCAGTCGCGAGCAGATCATCGCCACCGGATTCAACCGCAACCATCCCCAAAACGCCGAAGGCGGAATTATCAACGAAGAATATCGGGTGGAATACGCCGCTGACCGCACCAACACACTGGGGCGGGCGTTGATGGGCGTGACGCTGGAATGCGCCCGCTGCCATGACCATAAGTTTGACCCGATTTCACAAAAAGACTATTACCAACTTCTCAGTTTTTTCAATAACGTAGACGAGGGCGGGCAAATCACCTGGAGCAACCTCGATCTTCCCGCGCCAACCTTGCTGTTGCCGACGGATGAACAGGCGAAAGAGATACAGCAATACGACAATCGCATCCATTCGATCGAAGATGAAATAGACGCCTTGCGTTCTACACGCAAAGAAAAATTTAAGCAGTGGTTTGGTTCGCTTGAGCAACCAGGCGCCGTGCCATCGGCGGAGGCTGTTTGGCCAATAGCAATGTTTGATTTTGAAGACGCGTCCAATCAGCGCATCGCCAATACGGTCAGCGACGTCACCGGGCGGGTGCTTGATCCGGTGACGATGGGGCTTGCGAAGCCGCCCCTGCAAACTGTCGAAGGCAAGTCGGGCAATGCGGTGCAATTTGACGGCGACCACATGTTGGACTTTCCCGGCCTGGGGCGCTTCAAGCGCGGTAATGCGTTCTCTATCGGCGTATGGGTGAACCTGCCGGATGCGCTGGCGGACGGCGTGATCGTCCACAGCAATCGCGGCGGCATTATCTATAGTTTCAAAGGCTTTCAACTCTCGCTGAGCGATCACCATTTTGATGTACGTTTGTCGGCGAATTTTCCTTATAACTCCATTCATCTTTTGTCTGAACACTCTGCGCCGAAACAACAGTGGATTCATTTGTTGGCGACGTATGACGGTTCCAGCAAGGCCTCTGGTACGCGCTTATATGTGAATGGCGTCGAACAGGCGATGACCGTCAAGCGCGATAATTTATATCGCGACATCGTGTTCGATAAAGAAGGAATCGGGACCAACCTGCGCGCGGGCGCGCGTTGGCGTTCAAAGGGCATGACCGGCGGGCGGATGGATGAACTCGCGCTGTATGACCGGGCGCTGACCGCATTCGAAGCGCGGGCTGTTGCTGGTAAATCCCGCGACGGCGATTGGCTGCCAACGCCGATGTCAGAAGAAGAACGAAATGAATTGTATGACTATTACGCCGCCGCCATTGATGAAGACGCGTCGCGATTGAGAAATGAGTTAGAACAAGCGCGGCTTGAACGAAACGCGCTGGTCGAAGACGTTGAAGAAGTGATGGTGATGGCTGAGATGCCGCAGCCGCGCCAGGCGTATTTGCTAAAGCGCGGCGCCTATGACCAACACGGCGAAGAAGTGTTTCCCGATACGCCGCAAAGCATCATGGCGTTTCGCGAGTCGATGCCGAAAAATCGACTGGGACTGTCGCAATGGTTGACGCATCCCAAAAACCCATTGACCGCGCGGGTGATCGTGAATCGGCTCTGGCAGCAATTTTTTGGAACCGGCATCGTCAAGACGGCGGAGGATTTCGGCAGCCAGGGCGACCTGCCAAGCCATCCCGAATTGCTGGATTGGCTCGCGATGGAATTCATTCATTCTGGCTGGGACGTCAAAGCGCTGGTCAAACAAATTGTGACCACCCGCGTCTATCGGCAATCATCAATCGCGAGCGACCGCTTGCGCGAGATTGACCCGGATAATCGCCTATTGGCGCGCGGCCCTGCGCGGCGATTGAGCGCTGAGATGTTGCGCGACCAGTCGCTGGCGGCGAGCGGGTTGTGGGTTGAAACAATCGGCGGACCTAGCGTGAAGCCCTATCAGCCGGAGGGCTTATGGGCGTTTGGCATGAACCCGAACTACAACCAGGATACCGGCGACAAGTTATATCGCCGCAGCCTCTACACCTTCTGGAAACGCACCGTTCCGCCGCCCTCGATGAACCTGTTCGACGCTCCCAGCCGCAGCGTGTGTACGGTGCGCCGCCAGCAGACCAACACGCCCTTGCAAGCGTTGGTGGTGATGAACGATCCACAGTTCGTCGAAGCGGCGCGGGTGTTGGCGCAACGCATCATGAAGTTACGCGAGACGCCGAACGAACGAATCGCGTTGGCGTTTCGCTTGCTCGCTACGAGGCGACCCCGTGGGCAGGAATCAGGAATTTTGATGAAATTATATAATCAACAATTGAAAGCGTTTCAGAGCGATCCCTCCAAAATGCAGGGCTGGCTCCATGCGGGCGAGTCCGTGCGAGATGAATCGCTCGACGAAGCCGAACTGGCGGCGTACGCGGTTGTGGTGAACGCGATTCAAAATTCCGACGCCAGTCTGATGCAGAGGTGAACCATGCAAGATGCGCTTCATAAACTTCATTTGTTAGACCGCAGGCGCTTTCTCAATCAAACCTCGTTGGGAATGGGCGCGGTTGCGTTGAATTCGCTGCTGGCGCCGGGCGTGAATGCGGACCAGCGTCAATCATCGGGCGGCGTATTGAACCAATTGCATTTTCCCGCTCGCGCAAAACGAGTGATCTATCTATTCCAAAGCGGTGGGCCGTCGCAGATGGAACTGTTTGATTACAAACCCATGCTCGACAAGATGCACGGACAGCAATTGCCTGACTCCGTCCGCAAAGGCCAGCGCCTCACCGGGATGAGCGGCGGGCAGTCGAGCCTTCCATTGGCGCGGTCGATCTTTTCGTTTGCGCAACATGGAAACAGCGGTTCCTGGGTCAGCGAGTTGATGCCGCATACGGCGAAGATTGTTGATGAATTATGTTTCATCCACTCCATGCACACCGAGGCGATCAATCATGACCCGGCGATTACGTTCTTTCAGACGGGGTCGCAGTTGCCGGGGCGCCCCAGTATTGGTTCCTGGCTGAGTTACGGGCTGGGAACGGACAACAAAGACCTACCGGAATTTATCGTACTTGTTTCAAAAAACGGCAGCGGGCAGCCGCTCTATGCGCGCTTGTGGGGCAGCGGCTTTTTACCGTCGAAACATCAGGGCGTTCAGTTTCGTTCCGGCGCTGACCCGGTGTTGTATCTCAAAAATCCCGAAGGCTACCATGCCGACGATCGCAAAGGGATGCTGGATGCGCTCAAGCAATTAGAACAAGCGCAACACGAAACCGTCGGCGATCCAGAAATCAATAACCGACTCGCGCAATATGAAATGGCCTATCGAATGCAGATGTCCGTGCCGGAAGCGCTTGACCTCTCGGACGAGCCAGAGTCGATCTTTGAGCAGTATGGGCCGGATGCGAAAGACCCCGGGACGTACGCATACAATTGCTTGCTGGCGCGGCGCTTGGCCGAACGCGATGTGAAGTTCATTCAGTTATACCATCAGGGGTGGGACCAACACGGCAACTTGCCGAATGCGATTAAAAAACAATGCAGGGCAACCGACCAAGCCTCTGCCGCTTTGGTGATGGACTTAAAACAACGAGGGTTGCTTGACGATACGCTGGTGATTTGGGGCGGCGAGTTTGGTCGCACCAATTATTCGCAAGGCCAATTGACGGAAGAAGATTACGGTCGCGATCATCATCCGCGATGCTTTACTATTTGGATGGCGGGCGCAGGCGTCAAAGCAGGATTACACTACGGAACGACGGATGAGTTAGGTTACAACATTACAGAAAACCCGGTGCATGTGCATGATTTTCAGGCGACCCTTCTTCACCTGTTAGGCGTTGACCATGAAAAACTGGCGTATAAATTTCAAGGCCGCCGCTTTCGCTTGACGGATGTACATGGTAAGGTCGTTCATGATTTAATCGCTTGATTATTTTATGACCATAATTCGAGAATGGTTCGTCCTAATACTAGTCCCATGAATTGTCGGCAGAGGCTGCTGGGCAGCCTTTCTTTAGTAAGTAATGGTAGATTTTTATACAATTTGTATTTTGTAGCAATTTAGTCTTTCCAAGAAGGGCTGATATCTACTATGCTATCCTATTGAAGATCATTATGTGGAAATTATGAAAACGCACTTATCGCTTATTATCGTTTCTATCTATTCGGTTGAGTATCTGAAAGAGATACTCCATCTTGATGACGTTGACGATTGGATTCTGGAGTCGCTGGCGCCAGATGATTCGCTGCCGCTCAATCGGCCGTCTGGAATCCAACTTGCCCGCGCGGATGCAGAGCGCGCGATTTCGTGGCGTATCCATGTCGGGCCGTTTGACGAAAAGGAATCCATTGACGCGGTGCGCCAATGGATGAACCAGTTAGTGAACCAATTTGGGCGTCTGCCGATTCTGTTCTATATGCTGCTGGGGTCGACGGAGGAAACGATTAATACGGTTGATGTTGATGAACTGTCAGAATCAACCAGCGGCCCGTTGTTGTTAATTGAAAAACGCTTGTGGCGCCTCAGCCAGATGTATCAAATGGCGTTCCCGAAAGAGAGTGAGTGGTTCCCTGAAAAACGGGGGCTTTTCTTCATCAACCGTGAACCCGAAAAAATTTGGATAGAGCGCTTAGAGTCAAACATCCATGAACTGCATTCGCGTTGGACGCGCCATCCGCTTGATTACGCTCCAATGGATGATTCGCTACTGCATCCTGAAATTCGCGAAGAGCGGCAGCGCATGGACAATGTTATCAATATTCCCACCACCAGCCAAAAGACGTTCGAGCCGGAAAAAGTAGTCATTCACCTGATGAAAGGCGAGCGGGCGGATACGATCAGCTTGCGGGCGTATCAAGATACGCCGATTGGAAAGCGTTTGGGCGGGCGTTCATTGCTGGCCTCTTGTAATAAAGACATTAACTTGATATCCGGCTGGCGCGACAATAACACATCGTTTGAAGTACACAACGCAGCGTCGATGAATTTCGAAGCGGCGGCCCCGCAGGGCAGCCTGCCTGAGGCGATGATGACCGGACGGGTTCGTTTGAAAAACGCTTGGATCGAAGGAGAGAACAAGTCGCCGACTTTGCCTACGGAACCGATCCGGGCGCGTCAACGGATGGTCTGGCCGAACTCGAACCGCTAATAGCTGGTGAGAAAAGAAAGAATAAAACGATGAAATTGACTGTTCATTTAGAATTAGAAAACCCCACCGCTGAGCCGCAAACCATCGTGTTTGAGAAGGGCCGCTGTTTTGAAGTCGCCTCTCCGTCTGCGGGGTTGCAGAACGCCGTATTGGCCAAAACATCTAAAATCGTTGTGCCGCCGAAGGGAACGGTTGAGGTCGATCTCAAGGCGTATTGTTTGAACGAATTCCGCGATATGACGCCCGTTCACCACACCGCATTTGCAACGCCGTTTATGTTTACAAAAAAATATGAAAATCAGGACGAAGTCTGGGCCTGGATGAAACGCCCGGCGGCCTGATTCCACTACTGACTGATTGGTTTGTCAATTTGTGAAATGCCGGAGCCTGTATCTGAATAAAGATTATGGTTATCCATCAATGTAGGTACTCACTTAACGGATGAACCAGAAGAAATGATGTTAAAAAAACTCCCCCAAGGTGAACTGCCCCGGGGGAGTTTTGCTTATTCGTTTGTAAGATTGTCCGCTGCAATTGGTTTACTCATAAAAAATCGAACGTTATTTCAAGCACAGCAATCTGTGTCCCTACTATAGAGATTTCTATTAATACCCAACGCGCCCTGGGTCGGTCGATGCTTTGTCGGCGTGAGGGCTGAGATAGGCGCGCTGTTTGGCGTGCCATGCGACGTTGGCCAGATGCGGGCCGCACACGGCGGCGTGGCCCACTTCGACCGGCGCGTTTGGTTCTTTGCGCGACTTAATGCAATCAAGGAAATTCTCAACGTGCGGCGTCGTCGGCAGCGGGCCGGAGAATTCCCAATCCGGTTTGCGGTACGGCGCGGGTTTTCCTTCGCCGCGTCCTGTGTCTTCAAAAAAGCGGCTGCCCCATCCGTCGAGTACCAGCGTACCGCGGTCGCCTAAGAATGTAATCGTCCAGCCGTCCATGAAGCGATTGGTGTAGCACAACGACCAAGTCGCGTTGAAGGTTCCATATTCAAAGTTGGCGGTGAATACGTCGGGGGTTTCGGCGCCTTCCATTTTATAGACGCGACCGAAGCAATCGGCGGCGGTGGGTGTTCCGCAATCCATAAACCACTGGACGACGTCCATCAGGTGGGTGCCCTGGTCGCAGCAGTGTCCGCCGGAGTAATCCCAAAATACGCGCCAGTTGCGGAAACGCATCACCTGGAAGGGCGCAACCGGGCCGGGGTGGCAAAACGCCTGCCAGTCGAGCTCGCCGTCAACCGGGCCGTAGCGCATCGGGCTGGAGGTGTTCCAGTTCCATTTGGCTTTGACCATGTGAATGGCGCCGCACTTACTGACCATCTCTTTCGCCTTGTGGACGGCGGGCGAACTGCGGCGTTGCATACCGACTTGGACGATACGGTCGGTGGCGCGCACCGCCTGCACCATCTGGTGGCCTTCTTCGATGGAGTGCGACATCGGTTTTTCGCAATAGGCGTCTTTGCCAGCCGCGACGCTGTCCATCAGTTGAACGCCGTGCTGGTGTTCGGGGGTGCCGATTAACACGGCGTCGATATCTTTATTTTCAAGTAATTTTCTGTAATCGGTGTAGGCTTTTGCGCCGTCAGCGGCGAGTTCCATACCGCGTTCGCGATTGACGCTGTAGGCGTCGCAGACGGCGGTGAAGGTTGCGCCCAGGCCAATAAAATCGCGCATGACGCCGCGTCCGCGCCCGCCGGGGCCGATGATTCCCATGACGATTTTTTCATTCGCGCCTAGAACCGAAGGCGGCGCTAGCGTGGGCAACGTGGTAGCGGCGGCGATGGCTGTTGCTCCATGAATAAATTTGCGGCGGCTGACATTGGATTGAGACGTTTGCTTCATAGTGATGACTCCCCATGTTTAGTATGAAGTTCTTCTACTTTTATACGCTAACTTAACCAGAAAAGAAACGGGGAAGAAGTGTGGTTATTTCACATAAAACAAAAATTATTGCATAAAATCGATCACTCTTCTCGTTATATATTTATAGAGAGGGAATCAAAACGAGCTGGATGAATAACACAGTTGATGAATTGACCTCAATCTACTTGCAACATCGCAACGGGCTGTTTGCCTGTGCGTTTGCGGTAACGGCGCGGCAAGATTTGGCGGAAGACGCTGTGCATAACGCATTTGTGCGGCTCTATCGTAATGGCAAGACGATTGATGCGACCGCCAGTGGATTGAAGTCATACGTTTTTCGTTCGGTGCGCAATGCGGCGATTGACCTGATGCGCTCGCGCCTCAACGAAACGCCTCTCGACGGGCATTTGCTGTTTACTTTGAATAACGACCCTAGCGCTGAGGCGCAAAACGAAGAATTTCAACAGTGCGTGTCAGACGCGTTATTGCGGATGCCGCAGGCAGAACGAGAAGTGATTATACAGCGGCTCTACGCTGATTTGACTTTTCAAGAAATTGCCGACGCCGTCGGAGCGCCGTTAGGTTCGGTGACCAGTTGGTACCGCCGCGGCATGGAACGATTGCGAGAACTTCTGAAGGTGCACGATGAAAAATTTAGAGGACAAACTAAAGACGCTGAGGATTAAGACTCCGTCACCGAACCTCGACCAGCGTATTTTTGCGGAACGCGATGCCGCGGGAGCAGGCATGCACTGGTTGCAAATTCCCGTTCCGCTGGGATGGGCGGCTGGGTTTGCCGTCGCTGCAGCGGGGCTGGGGTTTTGGGCCGGGGCGGGATCGAATTCCGCAAACCGCCAAATCGATTTTCGGCAAATGCCAGTGAGAGAAATTCATTTTATTTTAGATGAAACGGACAGTCGCATGTTTGATTTCTCTCAAGCAGCCGAAAAAAACGATGATTACCATTTAAATATACGTTATAACTATCAAGGAGGATTTTAATGAACCATTTTTTTCATTATATTTATTCATTCCGTATGATTGTTATTGTTTTCGTAATTTCTGTTTTCCCTGTTATCGCGTTTAGCGACCAATCACTAGTACCCCCAGCGCCCGCGTCGCCTCAGATTGAGACGACGAGCGGCTCAATCATTAAATTTGATATTAATATGTATCGATTGCGGGGTGATGTGTCAGGCGACTTTTCGTTGACGGACCATGTCTGGGCGCCGACGGAAGACGCAGCGAAAAAAGCGAAGGAAATGGAAGTTACGCTTTTTACAAAAGGGCAATTTACCGTCGGAGATCATACCGCGAAAGTGACAGAACTTGAGTGGGACTTGCCGGGAGAATCTGTTGAAATGATGTCGGGGCCTGTAATGTTAGTTAAGGCGTATTCTGATCGGTTTGAAAGCGCAACGATTCGTTCAGGTTCAGACTCGCTTCCCTATTTTGAAGCGGTAAAAGGCGATCTCTATCGTCTGAAAAGAAATGACGAAGGCGTTGGGTATAATTTTGAATTTCATTATAAACTAGACGCGGAAACGAATCGAATTGTATTTAATCCGCTTACCGTTAAAACGCGAACCGTTGTTGACCGAAAACATATCCGAGGCGCTGGTTCGTTATCAGTCGGCGAACCGATCATCGAAGAGTTGAATTTTCCACTTCGCGTTAATTTGAGGTTAGGCTGGTTCTATGGTGTTCTTCTTCCTGTGAAAGGCGAAGGCAATATTTTGATGCGATTTAAATTTTCGCAAACTGATTTGTAATGCAATAGCAGCCTGACGGATCTACTGAGTCGCGTTGCATGGTGGGCTAAATTAAAAGGGGAGGGCGAGGCTCCCGCCGAGCCGCGAATAATTGATACGCTATCTTAATTACCTGGCTCACCAGGAGCCAGCCTGCGGCAGGCAGAGTTCGTGAAACTAAATGCGAGATTACTTCGGTCGTATACGCTCCCTCGTAATGACACGAACGTCTATTTAACCGGGCGCAGCACGCTGCGCCCCTACTATTCTGATCAATCAAACTCAACCCCATACAACCCTGCGAATTTTTTGTTGAGATAACGGATGAACGGCTCGGACGACAGATCGTCTCCAGTGATATGTTTGATGAGTTGGGGCGCGGTCATGCGGCGGCCCACCCGGTGGACGTTCTCGCGCAGCCACGTCAGTAAGGGCGCAAACTCGCCTTGTTCGACATGGCTCCATAAATCAGGAATATCTTTTTCAATCGTCTCAAACATCTGCGAGGCGTATAGGTTGCCCAACGCATAGGTCGGGAAATACCCCATCGAGCCGTGCGACCAGTGGATATCTTGCAGGCAGCCCATCGCGTCGTCGGTCACGTCGAGGCCGAGGTAATCTTTGATTTTGGCGTTCCATGCGTCGGGGATATCTTTGACCGCCAGGCGGCCTTCGATTAGGTCGAGTTCCAACTCAAAGCGAAGCACGACATGCAAGTTGTAGGTGCATTCATCGGCTTCGACGCGAATGAACGTCGGTTGTACCTGATTGATGGCGGCGCACATTTGTTCGGCGCAAATTCCCTTGAGTTCATTGGGGAACGCTCTCTGCATCAGCGGCGCGTAGCGTTTCCAGAAGGGCAGGCTGCGCCCGATGAGGTTTTCCCACATGCGCGATTGCGACTCGTGGATGCCCAGCGAGATGGCTTCGGCGAGGGTGGTGCGTTCGTCTTCGTCGCGAAAGCCTTGCTCATAAAGCGCGTGTCCGGCTTCGTGGATGGCGCCGGTCAGGCAGGAGAACGGCTCCTCATCACTGACGCGGGTGGTGATGCGCACATCGCGCTGGCCGAAGTCGGTGGTGAAGGGATGCACCGATTTATCCATGCGGCCTGCGTCGAGGTCGTAGCCCAGATCGCGGATGACTTGCATGGAGACGTCCCACTGTTTGTCGGCGTCCCATGTTTGATCGAGCCATTTAACGTCAGGCTGACTGGGCGCGTTGGCGATGCGTTCAACGATGGCGCTCTGTCGTTGGGCAAGATCGGCGAAGATGGGTTTGAGCGCTTCGGCGGTCATTCCACGTTCATAATCTTCGAGTAGCGCGTTATAGGGAGAGCCTTCGTAGCCCATCAGGTCAGCGCGTTGTTTTAATTTATCGACGACTTTTTCGAGCAGCGGCTGGAACGTCGGGAAGTTGGAATCCTTGCGCGCTTTGACCCAGGCTTCGTAGGCTTGGCTTTGCAGCAAACTGAATTCGCGCACGAACGATTCGGGCAGTTTTTTTTCGCGTTTGTAATCGTGCAGGGTTTCCGAAACTAACGTAGCGTCGTCGCCTTCGAGGCCCGCCTGGTCGAGGTCTTCGAGCAGTGCGCCTAGTTCGTCGTCGGTCGCCATGCGGTGCGCGATGGATGATAGCGTCGAGAGTTGTTGTCCGCGTCCGGCGGCGGCTTTGGGCGGCATAAAGACTTCCTGGTCCCAATGCAGCACGGAGAGACTGGCGCTGATGTCTTTGATTTCGCCGATGCGGCGGCGCAGATCGTTCAATTTATTTTGATTGCTCATTTGATACTCCTGATTTAGCACTCGATTTTTTCGCGAATTCATGTTGCAATATTTGAATAATCAAGAATACGCGAATCATTGATAAAATGAAACCAAAGGGAGTTGCCTGATGAATAACCTTACACCCAACCGCAGAGCATTTGTGAAACAGACTTCTGTCGCCGCCATGACGGCGTTATCGGCGTCGCGGGTGATCTCCGCCAATGAAAAAGTTCGAATCGCACACGTCGGCCTGGGCGGTCGGGGTACGACATTACTCAAAAACACGCTGCGTATTCCTGACTTTGAAATCGTCGCGCTGTGCGACTTGCGTGAAGATCGCTTGAAACGCGCAATGGGCGTTTGCGCCGAAGAAGGACGCAGCCCCAAGACTCACACCGACCTCGCAACCATGGTGGAGAAGGAGCAACTCGACGGCGTCATTGTTGCGACCGAAGTGGGCAACCACGCCAAAGTGGTGATCCCCATTTTGGAAGCCGGGCTGCATTGCTTCAGCGAAAAGCCGATGGATTCAACCGTCGAAAAAGTCGACGCCATCGTCAAGGCGGCGCGTAAGGCGAAAGGCATTTATCAGGTCGGGTTCCAACGCCGATATAACCCGACTTTTCACCAGGGAATCGAACTTGCGCAGGGCGGGCAGTACGGCCCCATCATGTTTTTGCAGGGGCATTGGTATTTCTCCGGCGGCATGGGCAACGGCGGCTGGGTGCGCAATGTGGATATGTCGGGCGGCAAGTTGGTCGAACAGGCGTGTCATCACATGGATGTATTCACCTGGGTGATGAATGACCATCCGGTGCAATGCCAGGCGATGGGGCGCATCACCTTCGACCACAATCGTGATGTTGAACATTTGGCTGAAGACCATTCCAGCCTGAATTTTTATTTCAAGAACGGCGTGATTTTGTCGTACTCGCATTTCGCGCTGCTTCCGCCGCAGTTCAATAATGAAAAACTGTGGGTGATGAAAAAAGACGGCCTGTTGAGCCTGAATGAAGGCATCGCGTTCGAGCGCACCGACCCCAAGACCGGCGACCCGAAACAATACGCGGAGGAGACGGATTTCTATAAAGGCACATTCGACCAGTTTGAGGCGTTTGCGCGGCATATCCGCAACGGCGAGAAGCCGCTCAGTAATGTGGAGACCGCCCGCATCTCGACCCTGACCGCGCTGATGGGACACCAGGCGATGTACAACCGCGCCAAGCAGCAATACGAACCCGGCATGATCGGGTGGGACGACATCGGCACCACCACCGACCCGGCGTAATCTTGTATTTTCGGGAGGGCGAACCTCCTGGTGAGCCGGATAAAACTAAAAGCAATTCTTGTTTTCGCGGCTCGGCGGGAGCCTCGCCCTCCCACGGATACGCGTCATTGAGAGCAAAGCGAAGCAATCTGCCTGCGATAGGCCGTGCAGTAATCTTGACCCATCGAAACCGAGAGCGCTTCGCTTGGCTAGTAGTGACACTATCCGCCTTGCCCTTGGCGATATGCGATAGAAAAAATATTCGTAGACTTAATGGCGTCATTTGTATTCCTCTGCTATAGGAACTGCGGCTGGCTTCAAGGCCTCATACAAATCCCATGTCCATATTTTTACGTGTATAGCAGTTAGTGCACAAATAAAAATGAAAAAATAATCCAACTTTTCGTCTCCCACAGACACTTTATAAGTAGACGCAACAAGAACGGGCAACATAAGCACTATGTTAAATGTTCTATTTGGGAGTCGGGACTATGTATGAGAGCGCAGAAATTAAACAATATCTTCGCAATATCAAACACAATCCGCTAACCGCCAAAGATGAAGCGCGGCTGCTGAAGAAATCCCAAAAGGGCGATTACGACTCCCGCGACGCTTTAGTCGAAGCGAATCAACGCTTTGTGATTAGGATGGCGTTTAATTTCCGCAACCAGGGCTTGCCGTTTATCGACCTGTTGCAAGAAGGCAATCTGGGCCTGATGGAAGCCATCGACCGCTATGATTTTAGCAAAAACTGCCGCCTGATCTCCTATGCGGCCTGGTGGATTCGCCTCTACATGCAACGCGCTATCGAACAAAAGTCGCGTACGGTTACGATTCCCATCAATAAAATCAGCTCACTCAAGAAAATTCGTAACTTTGAATACGGATACGTGAAAATGAACGGCAAAAAACCGTCATACGAAGAAATCGGCTTGGCGATCGATATGGACCCGGAAAAAGTCAGCAAGATATACAACATGGGTACCTCGACGCTGTCGTTCCATGTTGAAGATGAAGACGGCCAGACCATCGAGGACCGCCTGCAGATCGACGAGCGCGACAGCGTCCATCGCAACGTCTGGCTCGACGAACTCAGCCATCGCGTACAGGGGGCGTTGAGTCTGCTCTCACCGCGCGAAAAGGACGTGTTGTCGTGCCGTTTTGGGCTGGAAGCAGACGATGATCCAACCAGTTTGCGCCAAGCAGGCAAACGCCTAGGACTGTCCGCTGAGGGCGTACGCCAGATACAAGCGCAGGCGATCAAGAAATTACGCGATCCCGAATTCGGCGCGGGCTTACAGGTATTTGCGTAGGTTGATGGATTAAAGAACAAAGAACAGAAATAAATTCAAACACGAAAATCTTGTGGATCCCCATCCACACCTCCCCATAGATGCGCTGACCCTCCCCAGGGTTGGCGCTTTTTTTTGGCGGCCTTGCCGCCTGCCTGCCGCCGACAGGTTCCGGCGCCCAAAGCCTGTATGATTACCCTGTCAGCCAACGGAGAGCGTTGGATTGGCTCTAGTAGTTCTGTTAAATTACATCTACAAGATGTAGTGGTAAAAATATCTAGCCTGTGGATGACTTTTTGAGGATGCCATGCGTAAGTGTAAGAGATTCAAAGTTTAAATCCGGTGTAACTAGGCACTATATCTTGTGGATGAGGTGTGGATGAACCACTTTATACAGTTTTTCTTTGTTGACATGGTTCTAACCTGAGTTTATAGTGATCCATGCTGTATGGGAAACGTTTATTCTATTGCCTGTTGAAATGAAGTGAGGAACGTAAATGCACTTGCAAAAGCTGATAATCTCCGGCTTTAAATCGTTCGCCGATAAAGTCGAAGTCAATTTTGACGAAGGCGTCACCGGCATCGTCGGGCCGAACGGCTGCGGAAAATCCAATGTGTCGGACGCGATCCGCTGGGTGTTGGGCGAACAAAGCCCGCGTCGCCTGCGCGGTCAACAAATGACCGATATGATTTTCAACGGGACCGTGTCGCGCTCCGCCAGCGGTTTGGCTGAGGTCACGCTGGTGTTTGATAATGCCGACGGGATGCTGCCGATCTCATACCGCGAAGTCGCCGTCACACGACGGTTGTTTCGCAGCGGCGACAGCGACTACTTGATGAATAACACCAAGTGTCGGCTCAAAGACATCACCGACCTGTTTCTGGATTCCGGTATTGGCACCAACGCCTATTCGCTGATGGAACAGGGGCGGGTGGATATGATCGTCAACGCCAAGCCCAAAGATCGCCGCCAGATTCTCGAAGAAACCGCCGGAGTGTCGCGTTTTCTCCATCGTAAAATGGAAGCGATTCGTAAACTCGACCGTACGGATATCGACTTGACCCGTCTGACCGATATTTTAGGCGAGTTGCAACGTCAAAAACGTTCGCTCGAACGCCAAGCGCGTCAGGCCGAACTTGCCCGCAAGTATCGCATTGAGCTGTTGCAGTCGGAATACACGCTGCATATCCGCGCGGGTAAGCATCTCAGCACCCAACTGGAAGAAATGGAAAACCGCCTGAAAGCGCTGGGCGCGCGCATCCAAGCCAAAGAGGGCGAACTCAACGAAGTGCGCCAACGCAAACGCGCCTTGCAGGAGAAATTGCAAGAACAGGATGAACTGAACCGCAAACATCGCGATCGCTATGCCTCGTCGAGCGCACGACTTGAGCAGTTGGAACGCCGGGTGCAAGACCTGAAAGAACGCGGCGAGGAATATACCCAGCTGCAAACCCGCTTGCTGCATGAATGCGAAGCAGACGCCAAACGCGCCGACGACGAAGAAGCCCGTATCCAGACGACCCAAGCGCAAGTGGCGGACGCTGCGGGAACAATTCAAGCCATTGAGGAAGAGATTGAGCGCCTGCAAGGTGAATTGAAAGGCGTCTCAGAAGATTACGCGACGGTCGAAAAAGAAGGCCAAGAGCGGCGCAAGGCGTTTCTCAACCTGGAACAGGAAATCACCGAACTCAACAACCAACAGCGAGTTTGGCTGCGCGATAAAGAGTATTACGATCAGCGCTTGAGCCAGGTGAACGGCGAACATAAAGAAATTCAAACCGAATTAACCACGCTGCAAAACAAGCGCGATGAGATCAATCAAAACGGCGAATCGTTAGAAGCCAAGCGAACCGAATTGGAAGAACGCTTTGAAGAAAAGCGCGTCCAGGCCGATCAACTGGCGCAAGAAGAAACCGAAGCGCGCAACGAATTGCGTGAATGTGAACGCAGTTGGCAACGCGCCCACTCGCGCTGCGAATCGCTGCAACAGCTGCAAGCGAAACTTGCGGGCTACGACGAAGGCGTACGCTTTATCCTTCAGGGCGAAGAGCAAACCAACTTGCTGGGCGCCTTGGCGGAACGCATGAACGTCGAAGGCGGCTACAACCGCGCCGTCGAAGCGGCGTTGTCGCATAAACTGCAAGCCATCATTACCGAAACCGATGCGGACGCCGCCCAGTCGATTGCGCGGCTGCGCGACAAAAAGAAAGGCCGCGCGGCCTTTCTCTCGAAACAAGCCTTATCAGAACCGCTGCCGGAACTCACATTGAACGGCGCGTTGGCGTCGTTGAAAAACGCTGCGTCCGTCGTGACCTGTCCCGATGAGTGGCGGCCCATCGTCGACCGTTTGCTGTCGCGCGTGTTGTTGGTCGATTCGCTGGACCAGGCGCTTGCATTGCGGACGCAACTGCCGGACGGGGTTCGGCTGGTTTCCAAAGACGGCGACTTGGTTGAACGCGACGGTTCGCTGACCGGCGGTTTTACCGCAGGCTCGCAGATTCTCCAACGGACCGCAGAAATCACCCAGTTGGAAAAAGAAGTCAAAACGCTCGGTCAACAACGCAGCGAACTCGAAGAGAAAGTTCAGCGCTTACATCAAGCCATCGAAACCAGCCGCAGCGAGCGGGATGAAGCCAAGCAACAATTGCATGACCTGAAAAACCAACTGCGGGTCGCGACCGAAGAATTGCAGCGCATCGAACAGCGCTTGCAGCGATTGGCGCAGTCGGACAAAGCGCTTGCATCAGAACGGGAACGCATCGAACAAGGCGCGAATGAAGGCGCCGTGCAGGCCGAAGAACGCAGCAAGCGCCTGCAAGAACGCCAAAGCCAAAAAGATGAACTCGAACTCGAACTTTCACGTTGGACGGAACAACAACAACATGCGCAGGCGCAACTCAAAGCGTTGCAAAACGGGATTTCTGAAAAACGAATGACCTTGCTGGAAATGCGCAAAGACCGCGAGCGCTGGTTGGCCGACGTGGAGACGTTCACGCGGCATCTGGGCGAACTCAAGCGCGGCGTCGAAGAGAAAAAACGCTTAGCGATGCAACAAGATGAGCGTCAAAAAGAAACCGCCGCCGCCATCGAAGAAACGCAAAAAGCCATTGTGCAACAGCGTGAAGACCAGTCTAACGTCTGGAAAGAAGTCAGCGAAAGCGACGAGATTTCACAAGGCATTCGTACCGAAGTGAAAGCCATCGAACAAGAAGAATCCACCCATCAGGAGCAGTACGAACTCTTGCGCAGCGAACGCGAAGAGCAATCGCAAACGCGCATGAAAATGCAAGTCGAACGCGACTATTGGCGCAAGCGGTTGGATGAA
This sequence comes from Candidatus Hinthialibacter antarcticus, assembly GCA_030765645.1. NCBI lineage: Bacteria > Candidatus Hinthialibacterota > Candidatus Hinthialibacteria > Candidatus Hinthialibacterales > Candidatus Hinthialibacteraceae > Candidatus Hinthialibacter > Candidatus Hinthialibacter antarcticus. Next base: position 59,157 of record JAVCCE010000073.1, read on the forward strand.
GAATTTTCAACGCTGGATAACAAAGACGAATGCGAGCGTGACGAACGCGATGACGATGCGTTAAATGAGAAGGTCGAATTTTACCGCCGCCGCTTGTCGCAACTGGGCGTGGTGAATGAATTGGCGATTGAAGAATACGAAGACGTTCGCGACCGTTGCGACTTTTTGGAAAGCCAGAAAAACGATCTGGAAAAATCCAAAGCCGATTTGCTCGCCACCGCGAAAGAATTGCACGGCGCGTCCGTCGACCAATTCTTAGAGACTTTCGAGCAAGTCAAAGTCAACTTCAACCGGACGTTTCGTCGCATGTTTAACGGCGGGCGGGCGGAGTTGGTGCTGCAAGACGGCGACCCTATGGAAGCCGGCATTGATATTGAAGTGCAGCCGCCGGGCAAGAAATTGCAAACGCTGTCGTTGTTGTCCGGTGGTGAGAAGGCGCTGGTCGCTACGGCGCTGTTGTTTGCGATCTATGAAATCCGGCCCTCGCCGTTCTGTTTCCTGGACGAAATTGACGCGCCGCTGGATGACACAAATGTCGGACGCTTTACCAGTATGTTGCGCGGGTTTTTGGACCATTCGCAATTTATCATGATTACGCACAACAAAAAATCAATGGAAATTTGCGACGCGATTTACGGCGTCACCATGGCGGAAGAAGGGGTTACGTCGATTTATTCGATGAAATTTCAGAAGGCCAACGTACAAACTCTGCCGAATGCGGGGGAGTTACCCGCCGTTTCAGCGGCGGAAACCCCTGAAAAGGCTGCGGTTTGATTCGTTTACAATCGCAAAAAAATCGCAAATGGAAAAAAATCAAAAAAAATTGCAGAGGCGTCTCACTTTTCAGTCACACGCTCTATAATGCGGACAAACGCAACTCGGCTAGATCGCCGGACTTCCACCAAGCAAACGGCGGGCGTTCGCAGGCGGCTAGCCGCGTCGCCGTTATGGAGCGTCGCGATTTTATTTCCCGCTGCATGAACGGTGAACCGCAAGGAGAACGCACGAAATGCTATTTTCTCGCGTAAAAGGTCTTTTTTCACGGGATCTCGGAATTGATCTCGGTACGGCCAACACGCTGGTATATGTTAAGGGTGAGGGCATTGTTTTGTGTGAGCCCTCCGTAGTGGCGATTGTTAAAGGCACCAACCAGGTTCTGGCAGTCGGCAGTGAAGCAAAGAACATGTTGGGCCGTACGCCGGGCAACATTGTTGCCATTCGTCCCATGAAAGACGGCGTCATCGCTGACTTTGAAGTGACGGAAGCGATGTTGCGTTACTTTATCAACAAAGTGCATAATCGTACGCGCATGGTCAACCCGCGCATTATGATTTGCGTGCCGTCGGGAATCACCAGCGTTGAACGCCGCGCCGTCAAAGATTCCGCCATCAGCGCGGGCGCCCGCGAAGTGATGTTGATCGAAGAACCGATGGCCGCCGCGATTGGCGCCGGGCTGCCGGTCGCCGAAGCGTCAGGAAACATGATCGTCGACATCGGCGGCGGGACGACCGAAGTCGCAGTCATTTCGCTTTCGGGTTTAGTGGTTTCACGCTCAATTCGCGTTGCTGGCGATGAGCTGGATGAAGCGATTATTTCTCATATCAAAAAAACCTATAACCTGATGATCGGTGAGCGCACTTCCGAAATGATTAAAATCGGAATCGGTTCCGCGAAATTGGTCGGCGACGATCAAGGCATCGACATCAAAGGCCGCGATTTGATTAACGGCCTGCCCAAGACGGTGAAGATCACCGCAGAGGAAATTCGCGAGTGTTTGCAGGAGCCCATCAGTTCGATTGTCGAAGCAGTCAAAGCAGCGTTAGAAGATACGCCGCCGGAACTCGCCGCCGATATTATGGAACGAGGCATCATGTTGGCGGGCGGAGGTTCGCTGTTACGCGGGCTTGACCAACTGCTGGCGGATGAAACCGGGCTGCCGGTGCATGTCGCCGAAGACCCGCTGACCTGCGTCGCGATGGGTACCGGTAAAGCATTGGACGAAATGGACCGTCTGCGGTCTGTCATTCAAACCACTGAGAATATTTAGTTGATTGTACGCAACGCTGCATTGAAAGAAGTCGATCCGGTTGAAGGAACAGCGAACTTGCCCGTGGGCCGGTTCGCAAGATTTCAGCATACACTACAACACGTGCGCTGTAGGCGACGGGCGGGCGCCGCAGCAAAACCGTAAGGGGTCGTCTACGAATGCTGTTTCGACCAGAAAAACAAAATCCCTATCGCCCTAAAAAGACGAATTGGATCAGTCCGCGCCTCATCGCGGGGACGTTGGTGCTTATTGCGGTTGTGTTGATGCTGCTTTACGCGCCATTGCCCAATCGCACGTCGTCGTCACCCTTCGCGCGCGTGCTGCTTGCGCCGCTTTCTCTCTTACAATCCGCCCGGGGTTTTGCGTTCAATACGGCGCGCCGAATTAGCGACCGCTTTATCTCATTAGAAGAAGTCGAGACGTTACGGGGCGACATTCAGGGCCTGCAAGCGGAAAATACCAAACTGCGTTTTCAGTTGCAGCGGCATGAAGCGTACGTTGATGCGTTGCGGCTGCCCCGTGAAGTCGAATATCAAACGCTTCCCGTGATTGTGTTGTTTCGGGATTTTCGTTTGACGCACGATATCATCATCAATCGCGGCGGCAACGACGGCCTGGCGGTGAACATGCCGGTTTGGACCGGCGAAGGCCTGGTGGGGCGGGTTCGAATGGTGACGAAGAATTTCGCCAAGGTGCTGGTGTTGACCGACCCCGGCAGTTCGATTGGCGTCTATGTTGAAGGTTCGCCGTATGAAGGCGTGTTGCGCGGCAGCAACGGCTCAACACAACTGGTTCTCGAAGATTTGCACATGACCACCCAAGGGGAAGAAATGCACTCGCCGACCCCGGGACAAGAGGTTCGCACCTCCGGCACCGGGTTGGTGTTTCCACGCGGCTTGCTCGCTGGCTATGTTTCGAGCGTGACGTCTGATACCGGCATCGCAGTTGACGCGGCGCTGAATATCAATACCGTCCAATCGGCGCTGGTATTTACGAATACGTCGTACCGCGATGAAGTGTTGTCATTGTTAGACAGCATCGGAGATCAATAGTGGCATCCGCATTGATCGTGGTTTTGGGATTTGGCTTGAATTACGGCCTCCGGGCCTTATTGAGTCTTGACCCGTGGACGCCCGATATCTTGCTGATGGCAGTCGCGTATCTGGCGTTAACCCGCCCGCGGGGCGAAGCATACGTCATGGCGTTTGCCGCCGGGCTGCTTTGGGACCTCGCGCTCTTAGACCACATTGGTTCTCATTCTCTTTTGTATATCGCCGCTGTCGCCGCCGCCGTGAAAATGAAATCAATTCTCTGGGCGCAATACGCCGTGTCCCGTCTTGTGATGGGGTATGTATTGACGGTGTTTGTCCGCTTTGGAGAAGTGATCTTCTGGTTGTCATTTTTGGGCAATGAAATTCCCTTTTCTTATTCGGAGTATTACATTCTCTGGGGGCCGCTTGTGACAGGGGTTTTATTCGCTATCGTCCCATGGCGCGCGACGCCGATTCAACTCTCAGGGCGCACCCCGCAAATGCTGTTTTCGGAGAAGACCTCCTCATGAAGCGCAAAAAATCGCCGCTTCATTCCAAGCCCAATCTGGTCGACCGCCGCTTACAGATTTTTCTGTTGGTCGCCATAGGGGCTTTCTGCATCTTAGTCTTTCGGCTGTGGACCATTCAGATTTATCAAAACGAAAAATACGTCAAATTATCCGAACGCAACTTTTACCGTGAAGTTCCCGTTTTAAGCGAACGGGGACGCATTCTTGACCGCAATGGTTGGGTGTTGGCTTCGGACGAAAATTTCTGGGACGTATGGATACCGATTGCCAAGCGCTCCGGCGGCAAAAACGTGGTTACGCCGAACGTGAAGCGCTCCCTGGAATTGTTGTCGGATATTTTAGATGAATCCTATGCGGTGTTGGAATCAAAATACACCAACGGCAAGCGCAATTATCACTATAAACAAAACCGCGTACGGGTGGCGTCGCGTATTTCATGGCAGTATTACGTTTCGATTCGCGAGCGCACGATTGAGTTTCCCAGCAAGGCGATGGTGTTTACGCAGCCGGTGCCGACGCGGCGTTATTGGTTTGAAGAAAGCGCGTCGCATATTCTGGGGTATACCGGAGAGATCAACAAACGCGAACTCGAATCGCGTGAGCGGCAGGGGTATAAATCAGGCGACCGCATAGGCCGCACTGGCATCGAACGCCAATACGAATTGCTCTTGCGCGGCATCGACGGCGTGAACAAGGTCATCGTCGATAAATATGAAATTCAACAGGGGCAGGCGAAGCCGAAAGAACTCGCAAAGCCGGGCAGCGATGTTGTGCTCAATCTCGACAAAGATTTGCAGCAAGCGGCGGAGATGATCTTGGGCGTATCAGAGGGCATCATCATCGCGTCTGATCCGCGCAACGGCGCCATTTTGGCGATGGCGAATTACCCGAGGTTTAATCCACACCGGCCCGGCGATTACATGAATGACAAAGACCAGCCGTTGTTTCATAAAGCAGTTGCCGGATCGTTCGAGCCCGGCTCTGTTTTTAAGGTATTTGAGACGCTCGCGTTGCTTGAAGCCGATGGGTATTATTTAAACCCGAACGACACCGTTTATTGCCCCGGTGTCTTTACATATCCAGGAGGCGCTTCGAGATGTCATAAACGCGAAGGGCATGGACACCTGAATATGTACGGCGCTGTCGCCAAGTCATGCAACGTATATTTTTATACGAAAATTACGCAGTTAGGTTTTGAGAGGCTTTACCCCTGGATGGCCGAGTTCGGGTTGAATCGTCTCACCAATATTGATCTTCCCAATGAGAGAATTGAGCCATTTCCAACGCCTAAATATTTTGGCGACATGGTGAATATTTCGATTGGGCAAGGCGACCTATTGCTGACGCCGATTCAAGTGGCGACTGCATTGAATGCCATCGCCAACCGCGGCACGGTGTATCAACCGCAATTGGCGCAGAAAATTCTCGCGCCCGACGAGCGGGTGATGCAAGTCTTCGAACCCAAAGTCGCGCACCAGATCGACGCCTCAACCGAAACCTGGGATATCATCCATCAATCCATGTGGGACGTCGTCAACGCGGGCGGCACCGGCCGCCGCATCATCAAAGACGACGATAATTTTGAAATTGCCGCCAAGACGGGCACCGCGCAAACCTCGATCGGCGATTTGACCCACGCCTGGTTTGTTTGTTTCGCTCCATACGACAACCCCGAAATTACGATTACCGTCATTACCGAGCTCGCAGGGCACGGCGGCGAACAGGCCGCGCCCCTAGCCCGCCAGTTGTTAGACGTTTACTTCGGGCGCTTAAACGTCGAAGACTTGATGAGCGAACCGCTCGTGAGGTTGTAGGCATGTTTAAGATCGCCTCACTGACGGAAATCGACTATTTGACGCTGCTGTTGGCTTGCTCGGTATTGGGTCTGGGCCTGGCGTCGATTACGGGCGCAACCTATACCGGAACTGGCAACCAGTGGTTTTCGCAAATGAAATGGGTGTTGCTCGGCTTTCCATTATTAGTCGGCGTTTTATTTATCGACTACAGACAGATGGTTCGTTACGCGCCTATTTTTTATATTCTGGGCATTGTTGGCTTGATGTTGTGTTTTGCCCCGATGATTGGTCACAAAAGTCACGGCGCCAGTTCGTGGCTCAAAGTCGGCCCTCTATCCATGCAGCCGTCCGAGGTCGTCAAATTGACTACGCTGCTTATGTTGGCGCGGTGGTTGGGCGCCCGCAAAGGCCAATGGGAGGGTTTGTTAGATGTATTAAAACCACTCACAATCGGCGTACTGCCGTCGCTGGTGATTTTGGCGCAGCCTGACCTGGGGACGGCGATTGTGTTCGGCCCCATGACGCTGGTGTTGATGTTCGTCGCGGGGCTTCCCATTACTCATTTATGTTTGGTGCTCTCGCCCGTGTTTTGTTTGCTGGGCGCGTTTCATTCGGTTGAAGTCATTTTGTTATGGGTGGCCGGGCTTACGGCGCTATTGCTCGCTTCCATCTGGAACCGCGTTCCCTGGACGTTATGGCTGCCGTTTTTGGCGCTGGCGGGCGCGGCTTACGGCGGCGTGTTCGTCTATGGAGAAACCATTTGGAACAAACTGCCATCTCACCATCAAGCGCGCATCGAGAATTATCTGAACCCGGAAGCCAACATGCGCGACACGGGCTACAACATTATGCAATCAAAAATCGCGCTCGGTTCCGGTGGCTTTAAAGGCAAGGGGATGTTCAACAGCACCCAGGCGGAATATGAATTCTTGCCCGAATACGAGCATGATTTCGCTTTTTCTATTTTGGGTGAACAGATGGGGTTCATTGGCGGCGCCGTCTTGTTGGGGCTGTTTTTATTATTGATTACGCGCGGGGTCGATACCGCGATGGAGTCTCGTTCGCTCGAAGGCGCGTTGATTGCCGCCGGGGTGATTTCGATCTTCTTCGCCCATATTTTCATTAACGTCGGTATGGTGACGGGCGTTTTGCCGGTGACTGGACTGCCGCTGACGTTTGTCTCGTACGGCGGTACATTCATGCTGACCAATATGGTTGGGGTCGGCTTATTATTAAATATTCGGATGCAAGCGCGGCGCGTAGAAGACCCCGAAGCGCGCTTTACCGGACGCCCTCCAATGGCCCTGCCTACCAAAGTTGATGACGACCAGTTTTAACATTTCATTTTGTATTTACCCGTCCGTGAAAATGAGTAAAATTCAAAGTTCACAAATTCCAATTGTAAGGTATGATAAATAGATTGGTTATGAGCGCATCCCACATTGTGCTTTGTTGTGTTATGGGCAGGGTTGAATAGATTTATTGCAAACAACCTTGATTCGGAGAGGATAATGATGGCAAATTCACAAGCCTCAAAAGTAAATCTCGTTCAACCCAAAAAATGGTTCAAAGAGCAGGGAATTGATCCCAAAACGCTGAAGAGGCATTCCGATATCCTTGAACTTTGCTACAAGCGCGGCACATACCCTTATAACAAAAAAATGAAAACGGATGAGTACGAACACCTCAAAAAAGAGTTACAGGTCGAACTGCTCAAAATGCAACGCTGGGTGCGGGAGACTGGACAAAAACTTATCCTCCTGTTTGAAGGTCGTGATGCGGCCGGTAAGGGAGGAACGATAAAGCGTTTCACCGAACACTTGAATCCACGCAGCGCTCGCGTCGTCGCGCTGGAAAAACCCACGGAGCGCGAACGTGGCCAATGGTTTTTTCAACGCTATATCGAGCATTTCCCTACGGCGGGCGAGATCGTGATGTATGACCGTTCGTGGTATAACCGCGCCGGGGTCGAGCGCGTGATGGGGTTCTGTACAGATGGTGAATACCTTGAGTTTATGCGGCAATGCCCTCCGCTTGAGCGGATGTTGGTCAATAGCGGCATCACTCTCGTGAAATATTGGTTTTCCGTCAGTCGGGAAGAGCAATACCGCCGCTTTCAATCCCGCAAAGAAGACCTGCTAAAGCAATGGAAACTAAGCCCCGTCGATTTGGAATCTCTCGATAAATGGGATGAATATACAGAGGCAAAAGAGGCGATGTTTTTTCATACCGATACGGCGGATGCGCCCTGGACGGTGGTGAAATCGGATGACAAAAAAAGAGCGCGCATTAATTGTATGCGGCATCTTTTGAACAAGTTGAATTATGCCGGCAAAGACCCAAAAGTTGCTGTTCCAAACGACCCGCTCATCGTCGGCGATACGTCGAGTATTTATGATTCAGTTGAGCACAGAACGAAAGAAAAATAGCGAGTTGCGCCAAAGGGGCCTCGTTAGGGCGTCCTTTCGTTTTGGCGGGCAATCGGTCAAGAAAATTTCGACAGAGCATCTGAATGACGCCGGGTTTTGATCGCCCGGCGTTTTTTGTGTTTTCTTAGGAATTACGGTTTTTTCTTCTCTATACGTTTCCACTTGGGCGCTTCTCTATTAAAATGATGGAACCCTTTTTTCTGGAAATGATGAACCCACAATGACGTCTTTTATAAACGAAGCCGACTATAACGACCCAAAAAAACTGATCGCTATTCTCAAGCAAAACGCAATTGCGTTGACGCCGGACGAAGCCGTCTCGATCAAAGACCGCATTGGCCGCCTGCCGTCGCGCGCGGAACTGTTCGTTTTCAACATCGAATGGAGCGAACACTGTTCGTACAAAAGCAGCAAGCGCTTGCTGAAAGAATATCTCCCTATTGATGGCCGCTATGTGATTCAAGGCCCCGAAGAAGACGCGGGCATCGTGGAACTGTGCGTCCATAACGGCGAAAAATGGGGCATCGTCTTTGCGCACGAAAGCCATAATCACCCCTCGCAGGTGTTGCCCTTTGAAGGCGCTGCGACCGGCGTCGGCGGCATTGTGCGCGACGTGGACTGTATGGGCGCATCGGTGATCGGCGTGGCGGATTCGTTACGCTTCGGTGATCCCAATGGGAAATTCGGCGAGCGCAGCCAGGCGATTGCCGAGGGCGTCGTTGAAGGCATTTATAGTTATGGCAATGCGCTGGGCGTGCCCAATTTAGGCGGCGATACGGTCTATCACGAGAAATATGACGACAACTGTCTGGTGAACGTGATCGCCATTGGCCTCCTGCGCGAAAGCGAGATCATCCACAGCCGCGTTCCACCTGAAGGCGAAGGCTACGATCTCATATTGATCGGCAAGCCGACGGACCGTTCGGGCTTTGGCGGCGCGGCGTTCGCGTCCGGCGTGTTAGACCAAGATAATGAAGAAGAAAACAAAGGCGCGGTGCAGGTTCCCGACCCGTTTTTGAAAAATGTGTTGCTGCATTACAAAGCGACCCATGCGGTGAAAGAACTGCTCAGGCAAAAAGGCGTCAAAGCGGGCATGAAAGACCTGGGCGCGGGCGGCATCGCGTGTTGCGCGTCGGAAATCGGCGCCAGCGGCGGCTTCGGCGTTGATATTCAATTAGAGAATGTCCATATTTCCGAGCCTGATCTGCCTGCGGAAATTATTCTCTGCGCGGAAACGCAAGAGCGCTACATTTGGGCGGTCCCGCCGGAGATCACCCCGGACGTGTTGCGCATCTATAACGAAGAGTGGGAACTACCCACCATCTGCGCGGGCGCGGGCGCGCGCGTCATCGGCAAGGTCATCAAAGAACAACAAATGCGGGTCACTCATCACGGCGAAGTGGTGGTTGATCTTCCCATTGAGTTTGTGGTGGAAGGCATTCAGTACAAACGCGAATCAAAGCAACCAACGCAGACCTTTGAAGAACCCACGTTGGCGCTTCCTGACGATTGGAACGGCCTACTGTTTGATTTGTTGAAGCAGCCGAATATTTGCTCGAAAGATTTCATCTATCGCCATTACGATACCGAGGTGCAGGGGCGCGGGTATATTCGCCCAGGCGAGGCGGACGCGGCGGTATTTGTCCCGCTGGATGACGCGCCGGTTGGCGCAGCGTTGGCGGTTGACGGCAACCCGTTTTACGGCGAGCTATCGCCCTATTGGGGCGCGGCGACGGCGGTCGCTGAATGTATGCGCAATATCGCCGCCGTGGGCGCGACGCCTCGCGCAATGACTGACAACTTGAATTACGGCAACCCCGAAAAGCCCGAAGATTTCTGGGCATTGGAAGAAGGCGTTAAAGGTTTGGCGGACGCGGCGAGAAATTTATATGACCCCAACCGCGAGCCGGAAGCGGTTCCGTTTGTGTCGGGCAACGTCTCGTTATACAACCATTCCACCACCGGGCTTTCGATTCCGCCCTCGCCGATTGTGGCGTGCATTGGCGTGATTGAACACGCGGGCAAAGCGTTGACGCTTGATTTGAAACAAGCGGGCAACCTCTTGGTTCTGGTCGGCGAGCGCTACGACGAATTGGGCGGCTCAGCGTATTACCAAACGCGTAAAGCCGGGCTGGGCGCCAACGTCCCTCAAGTGCGCTTCGAGCAGGAGCGTGGAATCATCTATGGAACCATCGCTGCGATTGACCAGGAACTGGCGGCGTCCGCGCATGACATTTCGAACGGCGGTTTGGCGTTGAGCGCGGTCGAGATGATGTTGGCTTGTCATCAGTCCGCTAATTTTGGCGTCGAATTAAAACTAAGCAGCCTGGGTTCCGACTTGCGGGATGATACGCTGCTGTTTTCCGAATCAGGCGGCATGGTTCTCGAAGTCGATCCCGCGAAGTTAGACGCCGTGAAAGCGTTATACAAAGACTATGGACATACGCCGGTTGTAATCGGCAAGGTGACCGACCAAGCGAAATTTGTTGTTCTTGATAAACAAGAGAAAATCATCATTGATGCGCCGCGCGCTGATTTACAAATTGCATGGCGCGGCGACTACAGCCTGACCCTAGCTACATAAGAGATTGAAGGATGAAGGCATGACGGATACGCCTATTATTGCGGTGCTGCAGTTTCCCGGCAGCAATTGTGAATCAGAAACAGCCCGCGCATTGCGTTGGGTGGGCTTACAGGCTGAAGTGTTTCGCTGGAACCGGCCTGCGGCGCAACTCGCCCATTTTGACGGCTACATTGTTCCTGGCGGGTTTTCGTATGAAGACCGCGTTCGCGCGGGCGTGATCGCCGCCAAAGAGCCGCTTCTCGATCAGCTCGCAACCGAAGCCGAACAGGGAAAGCCCATTCTCGGCATCTGCAACGGCGCCCAAATTTTATTAGAAACCGGGCTGGTTCCCGGGTTGCATCCAGGCAAAGTTGAGATGGCGCTGGCCCGAAATTATATGACCCATCAGGGCCATGTCGTCCGGCGCGGCCACCATTGCAGTTGGGTGAACCTGCGCTGTGAAGTCGCAGCGGAGCGTACGCCATTCACTGGCGGATTAAACGCAGGCGTGGTTTCGCCGATGACGGTTTCACACGGCGAGGGGCGCTTTACGACGAACAATACCGAGTTATTGCAAGAGCTCGAACGCAATAACCAGATCGTTTGGCGCTACTGCAATGATGCCACCGAGACGCCCGAAGGACTTCCTACAAACCCGAACGGATCATTGTCGAATATCGCGGGGTTGTGCAATCCTAAGGGCAATGTGACCGCCTTGATGCCGCACCCGGAGCGGTCCTTCTTTTTACGCCAGACGCCGCCGATCTGGGCGGGCGCATGGGGCGACAAGCGCCGCGCCGCTGCTGGCAAAGCAGAACAGTGGGATGAACCCGGCCCTGGCTATAGCGTGTTTTCTTCGTTGAAGCAATATTTTAGTCAATAAGACAAGTATGAAATAGACACTTACACTATTTTTGTCGATCCGATACAATCTACAAGTATGCAGTAGTGGAATTGAATAGTCTCAATGTATGTTTGAAAGTGAGATGTATTGGTGATTGACTCGCCTTCAACGCCTCTTCCTGACGCAACAAAAGAAGAGGAGTTTTTTCCGCTTGACGCAAATGAACTGCTGGGCAAAGAAGCGTCAAGATTTCCCATCTATATTTATAATGAAGAACGAAAGCGGTTTGTCCTGTTTAAATTGGCGGATGAATCGATCCCCCATGAACGGTTAAGCGCATTAACGAAAGACGGCAAGCGCCCGGTCTTTGTTCCACGCAGCCACGGGACCGAACTCAGCATGATGTTGTCCGACAATTTGGCGGGCATCGTCAATGACGCTTCACTGCCAAGCGAAATCAAGACTTCGCGCATTCACTCGTTGTCTGTCGCGGTCATGCAGAATTTGTTTGAAGCGAACGCCGACTCTGAGGTTTTTATCGGGGCTTCGAAGAACGTCAGCAATTCTGTCGCCGATTTAATGTTAAATGAACCTGACGCGGTTTCTCAACTCACGACGTTAAGGAACTATGACTACTATACATTCAGCCACAGCCTCAATGTCTGCGTTTTGGCCTTGGGGTTGTATCAGTTTATGAACCCCAACGAGTCGGCGAACAGCATTCGCGATCTCTCGCGCGGGATGTTATTGCATGACATTGGCAAATGCGACGTGCCGACGGATTTAACCAATAAAAAAGGCTCATTATCGGACGATGAATGGGACGTAATGAAAAGCCACACCGTCAAAGGCTATGAACGATTGGCGATTGACATTGATTTGAGCGGAGACTCCCGCACGGTGTCGTTGTTGCACCACGAAGCCTGCGATGGCTCGGGATACCCGCATGGCAAGCCAATGCAGAACATTCCCTTTACGTCGCGTTTGTGCAAAGTCGTTGACGTGTATGATGCGCTGACGTCGCGGCGGTCATATAAGCCTTCTCTCAAACCGTTTGAAGCCTTACAAATGATGGCGACGGAAATGAAACAGCAAGTCGATCAGGAAATTTTGAAACAATTTATTTTATTTTTAGACCAGGTCAGCAAAAGCAATGTTCGCACTGGTTGATTTGTTGGAGCCTCGCTTTTTTCTTTTCACGAAATTATATTTACCTCGATCCTCAGAGGTAAAAGCGGGCCAACGCAATGCCGAACGATAACCAAAAAGAGCTCGCCGGGCAGTTTCAAAAAGAAATGACGCGGCAAAAAGCGCAAGAACTTGGCGTATCGCCCGATACGCTGACGACCCGTGTGAAAAATGGAAAACGAATTTGGATCCAAAAAGCGCAACTTCACGCAGAACTTGAGAAACAGCGCCAAGTGGGTTCCAAACAAATCATCCGCTCGATTCGTGGCGGTAATAACAGTTTGTATAGTTGTATTATTTTTGAAGCCAAACGAGTGATGAAACTGGTCAATGAGGAAGAGTCTTTAAACGCGCTTGACCGTCGGGATTATGTTGTCGCGGTCGAAAAAATTCATTCCAGCGCCGTCACTTGGGCGGAAGAAATCTCGAGTTATGAAGACCAGATCGACCAAGCGAAAAAAAATGACCCAGTTTTTGGACAGGGCGAACGAGTCATGCATGAAATGCTCTCGGCGCAAAAAGACGGAAATCCCGAGCGCGTGATTGAATTAAAGAACGCGTATTCCGATCTGCTGAAAAAATATGAACGCCGTCGAAAATCGATCCTTCCATATATCGAGTCGGCGCGGACCTGCCGATTGTCGCTGCAAAAAGAATATTGGAAAATACTACAAACGGGATGGAAAGTGCGTGAAGAATCCATTCAACAAATTTTTAAACAATTCAACAATGCCGCTCGTGAGGCGCAAACGCAAGAACTGAAAATGGATTTCAAGTCAGCGCGCGAAATTTCTCAATCGCTGAACGATATTGCCAGCGGGTTGAGAAATCGTAACCCCGGCAGCGCCAGCGACTCTGCCGCATGGGACCCGGTGCTCAATGAACTGAAAGCGCTGGTTGATCGCCAGATGGATTTATGGATTCAGATTCAATTTCTGGCAAACCAAATTCAATCAATTGAAAGTAAAACCCGTACGGGAATGGCGTTTCAAAACCAAAAAAAAGACAAGAAATAGGGTTCATCCGGTAAGTGAGTACTTGCATAAATGGATAGCCATGATTTTGATTACGAAAACGTATCCCGGCGGATCAATAATTGACAAACCAATTCAGGCATGGGTGCAACTCTGGGAGCGCCTGTGCATAAGGGCCTGAAAGCCCGCACTGAAGCGAGCAGAATTGTACCCATGCCTGACGCAGTGAAATCTCAATTCAATGTATTAAAAAGTATCCAATTTACGGAAGAACCAGAAATAGCCAAATGGAGGTAGTCAAAATGAAGCGGATTATGCAACGTTGGATTTTCAGTGGGTGCGTATTGATGATAGGGTTGAGCGCTATGGCAGAGACGAACATCATTGCTCACCGGGGAAACAGCAGCGTTGCGCCGGAGAACACGCTGGCTTCTGTACGGGCTGCCGTGAATTTGACGCCGCAACCTGCCTACATCGAAATCGACTTGCATCGCTCTAGCGACGGCGTGTTGGTTGTATCGCACGATGAAGACACGCTGCGGACGACGGGCGTCGCGGGTATGATTCGCGAGCAAAAATTCTCCGTGCTGCGGAAACTGGATGCGGGATACTCCAAACAGTTCGGCGACAAGTTCAAAGGCGAACGCTTGCCCCGCTTGGAAGAAGTGCTCGATTTGGTCAAAGATACGCCGATTGGCATTATGATTGAATCAAAGCAGCTGTTGCTCGAAGACGATGTGGTTGCGCTCTTAAATAAACGCGGTGAAATCGAAAAGCACGTTTTCGCGAGTTTTGATGAACTCTCGGTGTTTCGCGCAAAAGAATTGGCGCCAAAACTTCGCACCTTGTTTCTGGCGGGTGAACTTTCGCAGGGTTCATTATTGCGCGGCAAAGACGTGAAGGCCGATATCATGGGCGTGAGTAGCAAGACCAGCGAAACAATGATTCGTCAGGCCCGGCAAAAAGGGTTTCAGGTCTGGGTGTGGACGGTGGATGATGAAAAAGACATGAAGAATTTTTTCCAGGTTCCTGTAGACGGCCTCATCAGCAATCGCCCCGAGCAAGCGCTGAAATTGCTGAATTCTCAATAAAACACACTCTTTCCAGGTTGATGAGAGAGAATCCACTTAAAAAACCGTTGGAAGCGTTTCAAAATGGCCTCGGCGGACGTTAATATCACGTCGAGGGAGTCATGCCATGAAATCTGCGCCTGTTTTATTGATGCGTTTTATCGCATTTTTATTATTGTTGTCTCTTCTTATCACGCTCCTCAATATGTTGGGAGTTCCAAACCCGTTTTATAACCCATTTTCGCGTCCAGCGGCGCTTCCACGGGGAGTGACGCCGCCTACTGGCGCTTTGGGCGGCGACGAACAAAACACCATCGAAGTATTCAGCCAGATATCCCCGTCGGTGTGTTATATTACTAATACCGAACTGCGGCGCGGCGGGTTTTTGAATCTGGATGTGTTCGAGGTTCCGTCGGGTTCCGGCTCGGGATTTATCTGGGACCACGATGGCCACATTGTAACCAATTTTCATGTTGTCTATCGCGCGAGTACAATCACGGTGGTGTTGAACGACCAGTCATCGTGGCGCGCAAAAATTATTGGGAGCGATCCCGATTTTGATTTGGCGGTATTAAAAATTGGTGCGCCCAAAGACCAGTTGCCGCCTGTCTTAATCGGTGAATCTTCGTCCCTGCGCGTGGGACAAAAAGTCTTGGCGATTGGCAACCCGTTTGGGTTGGATTCTACTTTGACGGTAGGGATCGTCAGCGCGTTGGGGCGTTCGATCCGCGCGATGAGCGGCCGGACGATTTCTGACGTGATTCAGACGGACGCGGCGATTAATCCAGGAAATTCCGGTGGGCCTTTGTTGGATTCGTTTGGACGATTGATTGGCGTCAATACGGCGATTATCAGCCCCAGCGGTTCTAGCGCGGGCATTGGTTTCGCGGTGCCGGTTGATACGGTCAACCGGGTGGTCCCTCAGCTAATTTCAAAAGGTGAAGTGGATAAACCCTGGATGGGCATTGATATCATGCCGACGTCGATTTTATCGCGGCTAGGCCTGAAGGATTTGAAGGGCGTAATGGTTCGCCGCGTAATCGAAGACAGCCCTGCTGAAGCCGCCGGTTTAAGAGGCGCACGGCAAGACGACGCCGGTAAACTATTATTAGGCGATGTGATTATCGCGATCAATACGGTGGATGTTTTAAACCAAGATGATTTATTCCGTGCGTTGGATTCAACCGCTCCCGGCGACGAGATTACGATGCGGTTTGTGCGGGACGGGAACATATATGAACAGACATTGCGTTTAGGCGTTCGGCGGGATTAAGCCAATATGCCCGAAGATAAAAAAATACACCGGCCCGCGCGGCGTTGGGCGCGACGGCTGGTTCGTTGCGTCGTCTGGACGGCAATACTCGGAGTCGTGTTGCTGGCGGGAGGGTTGTGGCTTTTGCAGCAGCCATTTTGCCGCGAATGGATCCAGCAGCGCCTCAACGAGCAGGTTGATGGAAACATTACGTTTGAATCCGTCGGCCTGTCTTGGAACGGCGCCCTCAAACTCAACGGTATTGAATATTCGCTCGACGCCAATGGCGCCACCTACCAACTGTCCGCTCAATCGTTGCAGTTAGATGATGTATTGTTTGGACGAGCGTATTTATCTCTTCGAAATGTAGGAACTCGATTCGGCGACGCGCAAGTTTGGTCGGCTTCGAGGGGCGTGGTTGCGTGGCCGGAGCCGATCAGCGGAGAGCCGTTTGCGATTACGTTTCATCAAGCGAGTTTAGACCTTCCCGCCGTCATTCATTCATTCAGCAGCGACGTTTCTGCATCCACGTCGTCGTCTACTTCAATTGCATCGCCGACGATGCGAGTTGAAATCTTGAATTCAAGCGTCCGCCTGCCCTGGAAAACACCGGCCTATGAATGGAGCGCGTCATTTGATTTGGCGGAAAACGTCAAGCGCGTTTCCGGCTTATTGCATGTGTCGCCTCCTGGAAGAACCACGTCAAATCGCGTGAGCGTCTCTGTCGATGCGGCGCCGCTAACGGCGAAAGTAAATGCGATTCATCTTCAGTCAGAATCGTTCCCTTTTTCATTGTTTGAACCAGTGATTGTCGAGGGCGTGATCGGCGGCGATATGCGCTTTGAACCGCTTGCGGCAGGCGGCTACCGCGCGTTCGGCCAGGTCGTCGCTGATAAAGCGTTTGTCGAGGCGCCGAGCGCTGCATCATTCTTGACGGACAATGCGAGCGCGACGCTCCAAGCGCAATTGAGCGCGACCTATGCGCTCCGTTCAATGGAGACCAAGTTGCAACATGCGCCGATCACGATCGACCTCGCTTCATCGGATGTTTTGTTGATGCCGACCGGGCAGGCGACGCTGTCCGTCACTCGAGCGAATACAAAAAATCCCACAGTGAACTTGAATTGGGTTTCTAAGGAGATTGGTGAACTCTCGTCTCTCAGCCATGAATGGCCGCCTGCCGCGACGGGCCAATATGCGCTCCAGTTTTCGCTACCGTCAAAGTCGGTTGATATGGTCCGCGGTTATCTTCCCGGGTGGATCAATGAATGGGTACCGGATGTGAAGGGAACGATTTCATTGAGCGGGAAGGGGATTCTCGATCAGCAAACCGTCGCGAACCTGGATATTCAAGCGGAACTGTTGCAAGCGCAGTATGAAGTTGCTGGCGTCAACATTGAAGCGGAGCGCTTGAGCGGGCCGGTGAAGATGGACGCGGCGAAGGCGACCGCCAAAATCGGGGGGAAGGGTAGTATACGCTATCCGTTATCCGCAACGCAAATCATCGAATTGCCTGTTGCTCCAAAAGTGATGGATTTTCAGTATGATCGAAAGAGCGGTGACTGGACGTTTCGCGTTCCGGCGTTTGACGCGCCGCCGCTGCACGATTTAACAATAGAAGCGAAAACCGACGGCCAATGGACGGCCTCGGCGCGCATGGATGTAACGGAGGCATTGCTAGCGCTGCTCCCCATGTTGGCGCCGGATGCGACCCGCGCACTCGAAGGCATGGGCGGTTTGGTGTTGCTCGCCAGCGGCGACGCGACCCGCGCATCGGTGCGCGCGACCAGCCCTGATCTTGCGCTCTTCTCGTTTGATGGAGAGCCTGCTTTGGGCGTCCAGTTGAGAGATGTGGATTTGCGTTACCAGTGGGAAAGTAATGATAGCGGCGGCGCTTCTCATGTTGTCCTAAGGGCGGCGACTCCGTATTTTTCGTTTTCGGGTAACGATATCGAATGGCCGGGGCAAAGTATTACGCTTGAATGGGGCAAGCCGTCCGCCTCTTGGGATGAATGGGAGGTGAGTTTCTTTCCGCCCGGCGGTGGGATTGCGCGCTTTGATCATTTGGCGGACGGGACTTGCCGCGCGATTGCTGAAACGCTCAATTTAGAAGCGTTTGTTGTCCCGCTTTTCAATCGCCTCTTCATGGAAGAATCAGGCGATGAAACGCCGTTGATCTCCGCCAAAGGCTCCATCAATGGAGATTGGCGCTTTGAATCGCTCAGCCCGCTGGTGATGTCGGGATTGCTTTCACTCCGTGAAGCGGAGCTCGATTTGAATATGCACCCCGCTTTTCATATTGAAGGCGCTTCGATTTCTGCGCCGATTGTTTACCCCATCGACTATGACCGGCTGCCGGACCATGAGATTCATTTTGAAGCGGCGAAAGTTGCAATCAACGAGGCTTCATTTCAACAAGTTGCCGCAGTCATTCCAATCATGCCGTCAAAAATTTCCGTGCTGGATTCAGTCATGATGCCTATGTACGGAGGTCGTACTGCATTGAATGATCTACAAATATTTGATTGGCAGACGAACACGCCGCTTATTTCAGGCGGCATCCAGTTTGATGATTTACGATTGGAGCAAGCAAGTAAAGCGTTTCCGTTTTTGCCCAGCCAAGGCCGACTGAATGGGCGCCTCAATTCGATCCGGCTGTCGGGTGAAGTGCTCGAAGCGACCGGCGTCTTAGAGGCGAAAGTCTTTGGCGGAACCATGACAATGAATGACTTTTCGCTGGGCCGAACTTCGATACGTACGCCGCTGTGGAAGATGGACGTTGAATTCAAAAAACTCGATTTAGCAAAAATCACCCAATATTTTGATTATGGGAAAATGACGGGACAGATATCGGGGTCATTCGCTGATTTTGAATTGATGCTGCCCGAACAAGCAGGGCAATGGCCGTATCCCCGGCGTTTTGATATCTCGATACGGGATGACATGAGAGGGATGGGGATGGTGTCGAAAGACACATTGCAAAAAATTATAAATTTGGGCGAGTCGTCCGGGTTGAAAAAATTAGTGGCGGACCGGGATATGTATCTATTTTCAAAATTGGGATTACACGCAAAATTAGACGGGAACGACCTGAGGTTATACGGGACATTAAGAGATAATTTATTTCTGGAAACCAATGAGGTTAATGTTGCGGTCCGACGTCTGTTTAATCCAAGCGAATGGTTTGCGATTCCAGTGAATATTAACCTCGCGAAGCCGGAGGACGTTATTCCCTTTGATCGGCTCTGGCAACGGCTGATGTCGCAAATTGAAGGTGAACCCGCGCCTTAACAGCCAAAGCGGGCGCGAAGACGTTTGACGGCGTCGTCGACATCCGGCGAAAATTCGATGTATTTCATTTGGCGTTCATCAATTTCGGTGTGTTCTTGCAGCGCCAACACTGCCCGCCGCATGGATTCGCCTACCACGATGATGGATTTGTCCCACCCCATGTATACGAGGTTCCAGGCGAGAAACAACTCCGCGAATGTACCGATGGCGCCGTCGAGAATGACATAGGCGTCGGAGATGTTCATCAACGTGACGATGCGTTCATTCAAATCTTTCGTTGAAATTTCTTCGGTGAGATGGGTGTTTGGCGAACGGTCTTTGAACATTTCGCAGGTGACGCCAATGACCTCGCCGCCCGCGTTACGCGCGCCCCGGCTGCACGCTGCCATCACGCCCATGTAGCCGCCGTTGCTGACGCGAAAGCCCACCGACGCGAGTTGATAGCCTATGCGCTCGGCTTGCGCACAGATGTCGCTGTCTTGTAAAACGGCTGAACTTCCATAAACGGCGATGGTTTTAGGAGATGTCATTTTACAGCCTCACGTTTGGTTTGATCGAATGACTGCGCCTCGTCTGAAAGCGCATGATAAACGGCTACGCGCTTTCATGCTTGCTTGAAGCTTACCACGAAGGTACGATATTTATAGTGATTGTCAGAATAACGCGCGGAATGAGTTACCGAAACCGGTATCTATCGCTGAGCCCTACGGGCGCGCTTAACGTACACCATTTTGACAAACGCTATAAAATCACATCCAATCACAGGTTGTGATTTTAATTACAACGCAGTCGATTTCTCCAGCGGCAATATTATATCATGGAGTAGGCCGGACCATGGCGATTCGAAATATTTGCATATATGGAAACGAAGTTCTTCGAAAGAAAACGAAGTTTATTAAAACCTTTGATCAACGCCTGCAAAAACTCGTCGAAGAGATGTTTGAGACAATGTATCTTTCAAATGGAATCGGCTTGGCTGCGCCGCAGGTCGGGTTGCTGAAAAAGCTGTTGGTTGTCGACACGCTGGAACCCGGCGGAAAAATCGCGTTGGCGAACCCCAAAATATTGTGGGAAAGCGAAGAAACCTGGGAGATGAATGAAGGGTGTTTGTCGATTCCCGGTTTAGAAGGCGAAGTCGAACGCTCCGAGAAAATTCGCGTCAAAGCCAACGATCCATTCACGGGCGACGAAATTGAATTTGAAGCGGAAGGCCTGTTTGCCCGCGTGATCTTGCATGAAAACGATCACTTAAACGGCGTGTTGTTCGTCGATCACCTGACTCCCGCTGAACGGGCCGCTCTGGAGCGCAAGCTGCAAGAACTGGCCGCAGCGTAATCGGCGAAACTATGCGCGCTGTTTTTTTTGGAACTCCCAATTTTGCTCTGCCGACATTGCGCGCGATGCACGAATGCGCCTCGATAGACATTGTCGGCGTATTGACCCAACCAGACCGTCCCGCCGGGCGAGGAAAAAAACTGCGCCCGTCTCCCGTCAAAGAACTCGCGCTTGAATTTGGCTGCGACGTTCTTTCGCCGGAAAAACTCAAAGACCCCGAAGTGATGCCCTGGCTGGAAAAACGCAACCCCGATGTGATTGTGGTTGTCGCCTACGGCGGCTTTGTCTCAAAGCCCGTGCGCGAGTTGACGCGTTTTGGCTGCGTGAATTTGCACCCGTCGCTCTTGCCGAAATACCGGGGCGCGGCGCCCATGCAATGGGCGCTGATGAACGGCGACGCCGTGACCGGCAATTCGACCATGTATCTGTCCGCCGGATGGGACGACGGCGATGTGATTTATCAAGAAGAAGAACCCATTCGCCCCGATGACGACTACGGAACTTTGTCGGAGCGCTTGTCCGAATCGGGTGCGCAGTTGATTGTGAAAACCCTCATTGATGTTGAAGCGGGAACGGCGCCGCGTGCGTCGCAGCCCGAAGAAGGCGTCATCATGGCGCCGATGATCGGTAATGAAGACGCGCAAGTCAAATGGGACCGTCCGGCCCAGGAAATTTATAATCACATTCGCGGGCTATCACCCATTCCAAGCGCCTTTACGATGTATGAAGGCGCCCGCTGGAAATTGTTTCGCTCTGAAGTGATTCCCGAAGCGCCGGGCGCGGCGCCGGGCACAATTGTCTCGACTGATTTCAATACCGTTCGGATTGCTGCTCAAGACGCGATCATCGAAATTCTTGAGTTGCAGCCGTCCGGCAAACGGCGTATGACTGCGGCTGATTTTTTGCGCGGGCATCCGCTTGATGCGGGCGGTCGCTGCGACTAAATCATGCCTCAACTCGCTCCCCTGCAAACAGATTTACTCATTCACGCCATTTGTTTTCTTGCGCAGGCGGGCGTGTTGCTCTCGACGGGAATTGCCCAACAAGGCACGACGCCTCCCTGGATGTTTCCGATTTATTTTATCCTCTCCGCGTTGACGCTGATGCGCATCCATGAGCGCGTTCCACAGTTTGGGACGCGCCTGGTTTATGTTCCCGCCGCGATGGCGGCGTTGATGATCGGGCTATGTTTGTTGATTGACATGCCGCGCGCGTTTTGGGGATTTATGATTCCGCGCCATCTGCCCATTGGCTTACGGGCGTTGTGGATGCAGCTGACGCTTCTCTTGTTGCACCCCGATGTATTCGCCAAGATGAGCGCCTGCTTTTCGCGATGGCATGAGTGGTTGCAAACGAATGGATACTACGGGTGCAAAATTTGGATTTTGGCCGTGATTGCGGTCTTCGTGTTGTGGTTAGCGCGTAGTCAAAATATCTCTCTGGATGGGTTCGATTGGTTGCGGTTTACCGTGCCGCCGAAGCACTGGGTGTTGTATTTGCGGGAACCCTTGGGCTTGTTGATTTTTCGCGCGGCTGCCTATTGGGGCATTAAACTGCCGCATTGGGACCCGTATTGCAGCATCACCCTGGTGACCATCCTCTGCGGCGTTGTCACGACTTTTTTGCTTGGGCGCGTTTCTGGTTGGGTTGCGCCCAAGCCGTTCGCTGCGCCGCTGGTATTGTTACTCGTCTCTTGTTGCGGTTATACCCAAGTGTTTGCGGGCAACATCGAAATCTATGCGGTGTTGCATGTGGGGCTGGCGCTGTTTTTATATGCCGCGATGAAATACGTCCGGGACGATTGGCCCGCCTGGGCGCCGGGCTTGGCGTTTGGAATTTTATTTTGCATCCATCTTTCCGCTGGTTGGTGGATCCCCGCATTTCTCTTGCTGCCTTTGCTGAAATATTACAAACGAGGCGCGGCGGAAAAACCGTTTTACGATGTGAGTTTGTTGTATACGTCAGCGTTGCTTTTCATCGGCGTATTTTGGATGTTTCTATTGCAGCATGGATACAACGGAAACGTAGAGCGTATGGTTGCGCATTTCTTTAGCGATCAGGTGATGTACGTTGGTACCGACGCCGCCATGTTTCGCCCAATACAGGATTATCTCACACCAGACTATTACTTAACCATGGCGAATGAGTTTTTCTATCTTGCGCCTGCAGCGGTCGTTTTATTGCCTGTCATCTTTTTGGGATTTCGGCGTTGGGGAACGGTTGATCCGGTATTGGCGTGGATTGGCTGCTTAGCGTTTTTCTATTTTGCCTACAGCATTACCTGGCGGCCTGACCGCTTGTTTCCAATTGATTGGGATTTGTTTTCCGGGCTGACGGTCCCGGCGGTTTTATTGTTTGGCGGATTTGTCGCAAGGATGAAGGTTTCTAAAGACGCCGCGTTGTATCTGCTCTATCAAGCGACGGCGTTTTCGTTTTTATACTTACTGCTGCAACTGACAAGAAACCATTTCAAAGTCACAGCCTGGCCGATGTATTTGTGAAATGAGTCGAATTGTCCTGAGAATAAAAAAAAGTATGGATCGCTCAATGTCGCGCCGCAACCTTTCTCCTTTTATCATTGCATTGCTTCTATTGGCGGGGCTTCTTGCCGCGATGTTGTGCGTCAAAAGTGACGTTGCATGGCATGCGTTGCGTAACTATGCGCTGATTGCCGGGCGATATTCGGTACCCTATGGTTTGTTTTTTCTGGCGATTGCATCGTTGAGCGTGATCATCTGTTTGGCGTTTGCGCATCCTGCATCAAAATCGGGCCGGGTGTGGAAATTGGTTTCCGTTTATTTTGGCATCGCGCTCTATTGCCTATTCGCGACCTTGGCCGCGTTTGAATTTATCCTACAGCGCAACCCGATGTGGGTGGTGACGCCGCAAACCAGCATGGACCCAATGCAGATCGTGTTGTTTTCACTCGACCAATGGCGCGCAGACGACGAAGCCGGGGTGCTGGGGCGTCCCGGGGTTTCGGCGAAACTGCAAGGCCCCTTTGCGCTGTATTCGCTCTATGATCCGTCCGCATGGAAAGACGAAGCGCGACCGCAGATTGTGTTCAAGACCGACGCGCAGGGCTTTCGCAATGATGGTGAAATCGAATCGCCTGATATGGTTGTGATTGGCGATTCGTTTACGCACGGCGCCTTTGTGGATCGCGATGAAATATGGTCTTCGCAACTCGCCGAACGATTGAATAAGACGGAGCAAAACTTCGGCCTGTCGGCTTTTTCACCGCAACAATCGAACAATATTTTGCAGCGTTTTGGTTTGCCTCAGTCGCCAAAGATCGTGGTCTATCAACTTTTTTTTGGAAATGATTTTGATGATGCCGCGCAATTTCACCGATGGAAACAATCGGGCAAGGCATACCTGCCATTTCTACGTGAGCAATTAGGCGAGATGCCCCAATTGGCGATGACCTGGCAATGGTTTCGCGACCGGTTTCTTCATCAAGAAAAACAAACGCAATCAGGCTGGCGCCCCATCGAATGCCGGGTTGGGAGCAACACGTATGCGATGGGTTTTGGGCCGCCGGGCGGCGTTCTCTATCAAGAAAAAGAACAGATTCTGGCGTACCCCGGTTTTGCGATGACGATTGAAACCATTGAAGCGATGGCGCGTGAATGCCGCGACGCGGGCGCTCATTTTTTGGTGTGTGCGGTTCCAGCCAAAGCCAGCGTGTATATGGATTGCATTGTTGACCGGGAGAACCAGGAGCGCTTTTTGAGACAACAGGGATTGAGCAACCAAATTGCGTTTGAGGATGCGCGTAGTTTGATTGACAATTTACCGGCTTTGTTTGAAGAAGAAATGAAGCAGAGGGGAATTGACTTCGTTGACTTGACGCTGCCGCTGCGCGGAGATGCAGTAGAAAAAAGCGCGTTGTTGTATTATCCCTTCGATACCCATTGGAACCCGGGCGGGCACGCCGCTGCTGCGCAAATTCTGACAGAGGAAATTCGCCAGTTAGGGTGGATCAATCAAGACTCAAATAGAGATTGATTGTCCATGACCCATTTGGCGATGCGCTCCACGCCTTCTTCGGCGCTGACCGCCGGCGCCCAATTGAGCCGTTTTTTGGCGTTCGCAATGTTCATGATGCAGACTTTCTGGTCGCCGGGCCGCCAGTCTGAGAACGTGACGGGAATCTCTTTGCCCAAGGCGCGTTGTAACATCGGGCCGAATTCGGTCCAGATGCTAATGCTGAACTGGCGCCCGCCGCCAATGTTGAGAACCTCGCCCTTGAGCGCGTCAATGTTATGGACGGCTTTGATGTAGGCGTCAACAAGGTCGTCCACCCACAACACGTCGCGCACCTGCTTGCCGTCGCCGTAGATGGTGATGGGGCGCCCCTGCGAAGCCGCGATGGTAAACCATGCGACCCATCCCTGGTCTTCGACGCCGAATTGGCGGGTCCCAAAAATCGCCGACTGACGGAACACCACCGAACGCAAACCATAAATGCGCGAATAGTCGCGAATGTATTGGTCGGCGCAGCCTTTTGAGCATCCATAAGGCGAGTGGAAGTCTAACGGGCAGGTTTCGTCGATCCCCTCGGGAAAGTTCGCGTATTCATAGCGCGTATCGGTTTCCTGAATGCCGATGTGTTCCATACCGCCGTACACTTTGTTGGTTGAGGCGTATAAAAATACCGGGTCGA
This sequence comes from Candidatus Hinthialibacter antarcticus, assembly GCA_030765645.1. Lineage (NCBI taxonomy): Bacteria > Candidatus Hinthialibacterota > Candidatus Hinthialibacteria > Candidatus Hinthialibacterales > Candidatus Hinthialibacteraceae > Candidatus Hinthialibacter > Candidatus Hinthialibacter antarcticus. Next base: position 84,176 of record JAVCCE010000073.1, read on the forward strand.
AGCGGGAATGGCGGACTGCTTCGAGCAGGTTAAAGGTTCCCAGGGCGTTAATTTCAAAATCCAACTGCGGGTCTGTGACCGAGGTGGTCACGGCGACTTGCGCCGCGAGGTGAACAACGACATCGACGGATTTCGCCTCTTGAAATACCGCGTCAATTTCTTCGCGCTTGCGAATGTCACACGGGCGAAAATGGATCGCCGGATGATTTTGTTGAAGCCATGCGAGGTTTAGTTTTGAGCCATCGCGGGAAAGGTTATCCACAATGGTGACGGTTTCGCCGTCGGTTGCCAAACGGTCCGCCAAGTTTGATCCGATGAATCCCGCGCCGCCAAAAATCAAATAATTCATATTGAGTTGTTTTAAGTCCTCAGATGAGAATAAGTTAGAGTAATCGTTTGTCTAAAATCAATTATTAAAGACAGCGCCAATTCTAGCGAGATTTTAAACCGCTAGAAGCAAACGCTAGCATTATGTCGGCGGTTGCCAAACGATTCAAGTTGCAGCGTTCGGTGAAAATTTCTCTAACTCTACGAGTCGCGCCTTGACAATCTTCTAACGCAAAGCAGAATGTTAAGCCGGAACGAGATTACATAGCAAAGCGCAAAGCGTGATGCGGCTCGGTACGAAAATCATAACACCATATTGGCTGAATCGATCCAGGGGTGCCCGAGTGGCTAAAGGGAGCAGGCTGTAAACCTGCCGTCGTAAGGCTTCGTAGGTTCGAATCCTACCCCCTGGACGTTTTCATTCTCAGCCCACGGCTTATACTTCTTCCATGAATGTCGACCAACGTCTTTCTCTAATCACTCACAACCTTCAAGAAACCCTGACAGAAGACCGTCTGCGCGATTATTTGCAAAAAGACATTGCGTTGAAGCACTACATCGGTTTTGAAATCTCCGGCGAAATTCACCTGGGCACTGGCATTCAGTGCATGGCGAAGGTTGCCGATTTTCAACGCGCCGGGGTGGAATGTACGCTGTTTCTCGCGGACTGGCATAGTTGGATCAATGACAAACTCGGCGGCGACATCGACCTGATCCGCTCGTTTGCCTATGACTATTTCGCCGAGGGCCTCAAATGCTGCCTGAAAGTGTGCGGCGGCGACCCGGATAAAGTCAACATCGTCTTAGGCTCCGATCTCTATCGCAACACGCCCGACTATTGGACGGCGTTTATTGACGTTTGCAAGAACACCACCCTGAAGCGCATTATGCGTTCGATCACCATTTTGGGGCGCGCGGAAGGCGACGCGGTCGATTTCGCCAAACTGGCGTATCCACCGATGCAAGTCGCTGATATTTTTGCCCTGGGCGCCCATATCGCCCACGCAGGCCAAGACCAACGCAAGGCGCACGTGATTGCGCTGGACGTGGCCAACCAACTCAAGACGCTGCCGATGTTAGACAACGAAGGCAATCGCATCGCGCCGATCGCGGTCCATCACCATCTGTTGATGGGGCTGGGCAAACCGCCGATGTGGCCGATTGATCCTGAACGCAAACAGGACGTGTGGGCGGCGTTGAAGATGAGCAAATCCAAACCCGATACCGCTGTCTTTATTACCGATGAGCCGGACGACATTCGCCGCAAGATCAAGAAGGCGTTTTGCCCCGAAGGCGAGACGGAATTTAACCCCGTCTTGAATTGGGCGCAGCATATTATTTATGCGCTGGGACGCGGCCCGGTAGAAATTAAGCGCAAAGAAGAATGGGGCGGCAACGTCTCGTATGAGACGTATGAAGACCTCTGCGCCGCGATTGCCGACAAGCAACTGCACCCAATGGACTTAAAAGCGTCAGTGGCGGAAAGCATCATTGAGTTGCTGGCGCCTGTACGCGAATATTTTGCCCAACCTAAGCCCAAAGCAGCGTTGGAAAAGTTACGCGACGTAATGAAAAAAGTCAAACTGCGTTAATTCGGCCTACAGAGGATCAACACGTGATTGCGATTATTGACTACGAAGGCGGCAACCTCACCAGCGTGAAACGCGCGGTCAATTTTCTGGGTTTCGATGCAGAAATCACCCAGGATTTCAACGTGATTGACAAGTCAGACCGGATCATATTTCCCGGCGTCGGCGCGGCGGGCGCTTCGATGGATGTGCTGCGAAAAACCGGGTTGGATAAAATTGTCAAAGACCAAGTCGTCAATCAAAAGAAGCCTTTCCTTGCGATTTGCATCGGTATCCAAATTTTATTTGATTATAGCGAAGAAGATAAAACCGAATGCCTGGGAATTTTAAAAGGCATTGTTCGACGCTTTCCTGAAACGAAAGACGCTGAAGCGCTCAAGATTCCTCAAATTGGCTGGAACCAAGTGCATCAGACGCGCTCCCATCCAATTTTTGAAACCGTTCCCAACCCAGCGGATTTATATTTTGTGAATTCGTTTTATTGCCAACCGGTTGAGCCGGACGTCGTGATTGGCGAGACCGAGTACGGCGTACGGTTTTCCTCGGCGGTCGCGCGGGAAAACATCGTCGCGACCCAGTTTCACCTCGAAAAAAGCGGGCCGGTCGGTTTGCGTATGTTGAAGAATTTTTGCCGCAATGAAGACTGGTCGTAAGGACGCAATCGTATGTTAACCAAGCGCATCATCCCTTGTTTAGACGTCCGTGACGGCAAAGTCACCAAAGGGATCGAATTTAAAAATAATATTGATCTGGGCGATCCCGTCGAGATGGCGAAGAAGTATTATGAAGACGGCGCCGACGAGATCGTCTTTTATGACATCACTGCCAGCAATGAAGCCCGCAACATTATGATCGAAGTGGTGAGCCGTACGGCGGAAGAGATTTTTATTCCGTATTCGGTCGGCGGTGGGTTGCGTACGATGGAAGACATGCGCAACGTCTTGATGGCTGGCGCGGAAAAAATCAGTTTGAATTCTTCCGCCGTGCTGAATCCTGAGATTCTTACGCAGGGCGCTCATGCGTTCGGCAGCCAGTGCATCGTTTTGAGCATGGACGTAAAGCAGGTTGATAAAAGCGACGCCATTCCGTCCGGCTACGAAATTTTTATCAACGGCGGACGCAAGCCAATGGGCATCGACGCGATTGAGTGGTGTAAGCGCGGCGAAGAAATGGGCGCGGGTGAATTAGTAGTCAACAGTATTGACGCCGACGGCACCAAACAGGGCTATGAAATCGAACTGACGCGCGCTTGCGCCGAAGCGGTCGGCATCCCTGTCATCGCCAGCGGCGGCGGCGGTACGCCTGAGCATCTCTATAAAGTCTTCACCGAAGGCAAGGCGGATGCGGCGATCATTGCGTCGATGATTCACTACGGGGCGTATACCATCGGCGAAGTCAAGCAATTTCTCGAGAAGCGCGGCGTTGTGATCCGAAAAACATAAACCAGCGGGAGGCTCATATCAATCATGAATGGGCCGTCGTTATCGACTCAGTGCCGCCAGGCGTTGCTTGAATCTCTCCAATCGAAGTTTGGTCGTGTTTCAGAACTTCGCAATCAAATTCACGCTAAAAATTCTCAAACCCTACATCAAATTTCAGAATGGCTCGATCAAGAGGCGGGCGCCTTGTTGCGTCCGATTCTCAGAGACCAAGAAGTTGATGGGCAGTTTTTTGAGCGCATCAAACAAACCGTGATCGAAGAACTCTATAGCGAACGGTTGCACCCAACCTTGCGTATTTCTCATATTCCTATCGCGCCTCCTGTTTGCGACACAGTGCATTGTTTATTGTTTGAGCAACTCCCCAATGCGTATAACGAACTGTTTCCCTTAATGCTGGATTCTTATATCTCTGATCTCGAACGCTATGGTGAAGCGCGCCGCCTGGTGATCGCTGCGCATGTCGATTGGCTCGATGGTGATAACTGCATCGCTCGCGGGGCATTTTATTCAATTGAACAAGATGAGTTAATCGAAGCGCCGCTTGAATGCGTGTTGCGTTTTGACAGCGTTCATTACTTGTGTATTTCACCGAAAGGGCATGAGGCGGCGTCTCGGCGATTGAGGACGTTGAATCTTAAAGAAGTAAATCCATTTCCCGTTTCTTCGATCATGGATGATAAGTATGAATGCTGTTTGAAATGGCTGGGGCGCGGCGTTTTAACGCCCCGCGCGGCGTTGATCAAACGGGGACAGCATTCCAGCGATGATATCCAGCAGGCGCTGCGCTATCTTTGGGACGGTCTTCCTCCCGAAAATGCTTTGCTGGTGGCTCAGCCCAACCGGGGGACGGAAGGTCGCGGCGTGAAGGCGTTTCGACTGCCAGACAATCAGGGCGAATTATTTGAACATGTTCAGCTCATTATAAAAAAAGATGATGTTTTATTGCGCTGTGGAATTGAAGGCGCTTATCTTGTCCACAAAGAAACCTATGAGAAGGCATTGTTTGATATACGCGTTAATGTGATATACGGAGTTGCTGAAAGCGGGTATATTCAAGTTGCCGAAAAAAACGCCGTGATTGCCTCTCCAACTCAAGGCGGGCATATTGTAGAATGGAAGTCGCTGGGCCAGTATTTCGTCGAAGGCGTTGGCGGAAACGCGGCGATTGGTTCTGATTTGCTTAAAAATATTCAATTCGCCGCCGTGCAGGCTGCCCGCGCGTTTGGCGATCAGATAACGGCAGGCGTTGACCTTCGCCTCAGTCTAGCGGAGGATCAAATTTTCGAGGCGTGGGTATTGGACGTGAATCCACGCCCGGCCGGGTTGGGGCGCTCGTGTTTTTGGAACAGCGAGCCTGGGGTGACCAACCAATTGTGGTTTCAGTTGCCGTCAATCGAGTAAGGGATCGAATAGAATGCGGGAGGGAAGCAATGCCGGACATGATTGAAACCTATGCTTATGCGCGCGCCGGACTCATCGGGAACCCGTCCGACGGTTATTTTGGAAAAACGATATCAATTTCCGTTCGGAATTTTCGCGCTCGAGTTTTGTGTTACCCGTCGGCGAACCTCGAAATTCGAGAGAGTTCGATAGACGCGCCGGTATGGTCGTCGATTGACGACTTGCGCGAAGGCGTCAAACTCTACGGCTATTACGGCGGCATTCGCCTGATCCGTTCGATCATTAAATGTTTCGCTGAATATTGTGCTGAAAACAATATCAAACTCCCGTTGCGCAATTTTACGATTGAGTATGAATCCAATATTCCCGCGCGAGTGGGCCTGGCGGGTTCGAGCGCCATTATTACCGCCACGCTGCGCGCCATGATGTGTTTTTTTCATGTGGATATCCCAAAAGAAATTCAACCAAACATCATCTTACGCGCCGAACGCGATGAACTGGGCATCGGCGCCGGATTGCAAGACCGGGTGATTCAGGTTTATGAAAAGATGGTGTATATGGACTTTGACCGGGCGCGGATGGAAGCGACCGGAAGCGGTATTTATGAGCCGCTAGACCCCGCGTCGTTACCGCCTCTCTTTATCGCGTATGACACCCGTTTGGGCGAAGGCTCTGAGGTGTTTCATAACAATATCCGCGAGCGGTTTGACCGGGGCGACCCTGAAATTATTGACGCGATGAAGAAATTCGCCCAATTCGCTGAAGACGCCAAAGACGCATTGAAAAACGGCGAAAAAGATAAACTGGGCGAATTGATGGACCAGAACTTCGACTTGCGCTCTTCGCTGTACCGCTTGCGTGAAAGTGATACGAATCTGGTGAAGTACGCCCGGCTGGTGGGCGCTTCGGCGAAATTCGCCGGCTCGGGCGGCGCGGTGATTGGCGTCTATGATGACAAGGCGATGTTAGACCGGCTGCGCGAAGTCTATGAAAAAATCGGGGCGGAAGTCATTGTTCCGCAAATTGCAGCGCCGTCCGCCTGAGATTCAATGTAAAACTGGTTACAATAGAGCGCGTCAGCCCGTTGGTTAATGAAATGAAAACATGAGGAATTGAGATGCGTTTTTTATTGTTGATGATATTGGCCGCGACGCTTAGTCTGGGCGGATGCGCGACGGGTTCCCATTCGTCATATCAGGCGGACTTGGTTCCCGGCCTAGACCCTGAGATTCCGTCGGACTGGTCTACCTTTGATATAGAACCGGGTTTATTGACCGCAAAACGCTGGTCGGAGCCTATCAACGATATGGCTGATTTTTGGTAGATTTTGTTCTTTTTAGGTAAGTGATTTTTTCTGCTTTTTTCCCGCCGTCATTTTTGCTCCATCACATTCTAGCAATGGGTGCGTGTGCTCATTGTGCATCTTGTATTTCAGGAGAGCCGACCGATGAAACGCCAAACCCGCTTCGTGTGTATGATTGCGATTCTTACGGTTTCTGCGCTGATTGCTGAATCCGCTGAATTTCGTGTTCAAAAGAATTTTACGATACGCGCTCAGCCTTTCTCTGTTGAAAACGTACAGCTATTAGACGGCCCGTTTCTTCACGCCCGTGATTTAGACGCAGCGTATCTGCTGCGCCTGGAACCAGATCGCTTGTTAGCGGGTTTTCGTGAGAATGCGGGCCTGCCCGCCAGGGCGAAGAAATACGGCGGCTGGGAGTCGATGGGCGTGGCAGGGCACACGCTGGGCCATTTCTTGACCGCTGCGTCGCGACTTTACGCTGCGGGCGACGAGCGCTTTTTAGAACGCATCAATTACATTGTCGATGAACTGAACGCGTGTCAGTCAGAGTCGGGTTTTCTGGCGGCGTTCCCTGAGGGGAAACAGGTGTTTGAAGAAGTCGCCAAGGGGGACGTTCGCTCGGCGGGTTTTGATCTGAATGGTTCGTGGGTGCCGTGGTATACCTTTCATAAACAATTCGCGGGGCTGATTGACGCCTACCGCTATTGCGACAATCAGACAGCGTTAGAGGTTGCAAAAAAAATGGGCGATTGGTCGATTGATGTGACCTCCGGCCTGAACGATGAGCAATTTCAGAAAATGCTGGCTTGCGAACACGGCGGCATGAACGAGTCGATGCTTGAATTATACGCCGTCACAGGCGACGAGCGCTATTTGGAATTATCCAAGCGCTTTCATCATCAGGCGGTGCTTGGTCCGCTAGCGGGAGGCGAGGCTAAGTTGCCGGGGCTACATTCCAATACGCAAATTCCCAAGATCATCGGCGTTGCCCATCGCTATGAATATACCTTAGATCAATCCGACCGCGATATTGCGGAATTTTTCTGGGACCGCGTGGTCCATCATCACACCTACGCCAACGGCGGCAACAGCAACCACGAACACTTCGGCCCCGCCGACCAGTTAGCGCATCGCCTGAGCGCAAGTTCGTCTGAATCCTGCAACACATACAACATGCTCAAACTCACCCGCCATCTGTTTAGTTGGACGGCGGACGCGGGGTATGCCGATTATTACGAACAGGCGCTGTATAACCACATTCTCGCGGCGCAGAACCCGGACGACGGTATGATGTGTTATTTTATCCCCATGCAGGTCGGCGGCGCCAAGACTTACTCGACGCCGTTTGAGTCGTTTTGGTGCTGCGTCGGGTCGGGAATTGAAAATCCTGCGCGATATACCGAAGGGATCTATTTTCATGGCAAAGATGAATTGTTCGTGAATTTGTTTATTCCATCGGTGTTGAATTGGGAAGAGCAGGGCGTCGAGTTACGTCAGGAAACCACCTTCCCTGAGGCTGAACAAACCACATTCAAAATCACGAAGACGAATGAAAAACCGTGGACGTTGCGCGTTCGCGTTCCCCGCTGGTGTGAGTCGGGCTACAAGGTTGAAGTGAACGGCAGGCCGACTTCGTATGAGAGTTCGCTCGAAGGTTACGCCTCGATTACGCGAACCTGGAAAGTGGGCGATGAGGTCGTTGTGACCATTCCGATGTCGCTTCATACCTTGCCCACGCCGGATGTTGATACTCGAGTCGCGCTGTTCTATGGCCCGCTTTTGCTGGCGGGCGATCTCGGGCCGGACTCCGGGCCTGAGCCTGGATTGACGCCGGTCATCGCTGCGCAAGGGCGCTCAATCAATGAGTGGGTCAAAAAAGTTTCTGGCAAGACGCTGACGTTTCAAACCAACGGCGCCGGGCGCCCTGACGATTTGACGCTGGTTCCGTTCTACAAAATGCACCATCGCCGCTATGGCGTGTATTGGGACCTGTTTACTGATGATGAATGGCAGGCGCACGAAGCCGACTATCGCGCTGAACAAGACCGCTTACGCGAGTTAGAAGCGCGTACGGTGGACGTGATGCGCATTGGCGAAATGCAGCCGGAGCGCAACCACAATCTCCAGAGCGAACATTCCAGCGCGGGCGAAGCCTTCGGGCGCAAGTGGCGCCATGCCGATAACGGCGGTTGGTTCTCGTTTGAATTTAAAACGGCGAACGAACCTTGCGAATTGGTGTGCACCTATTGGGGCGACGACGCAGGCAACCGCACGTTTGATATTCTGATTGATGGAACCAAAATCGCCGAGCAGACGTTGGCGCGAAATAAGCCGGACGAGTTTTTCGACGTAGCGTATCCGGTTCCTGATGAATTACGCAAAGAAAAAGAAAAAATCACCGTGAAGTTCCAAGCGCATCCTGGCAATTTTGCAGGCGGCTTGTTCGGCTGCCGTCTGGTGAAGACGAAATAGGAAATGTGAACTTTCCCCGCATTGCTGAATCGTCAGTTCAGGGCGGGGCGAAGCGACGGAACCACGATTGAGATCATGGTAATTTTTACCAATGGTTGCTATCTTGTTTTGAAAATAAAATAGATTAATTTAACAGGATGAATCAATGCGATATCCCATTCAGTCAATCATACTCTTGCTACTCGTTTTTATATTTTCTTTGACCGCGCCCGACCAAGCACAATGCGCATCAGACGCAAACGATAACGTCCGGGAATTCCTTGGGATTCCCAAAGAGGGAAAACTAAGTGCGGCGTCGAAGCGCGCAATCGAAAGAAATTATGCGCAAGGCCCCGAATGGTATTGTGAATTCACCACTCACGACTTAAAAGGCGACTTTGCCTATGAAGAAGGCGTCACCCGACGCGACCCCAGCGCCGTGATTGTAGTCGACGGCGTCTATTATGTGTATTACACAAAATCAACGGGCGAGACAGCGGGTTTTGGCACAGGCGATCCTGAGAACAAAGTGTTTCCCTGGGACAAAAGCGAAGTCTGGTATGCGTCTTCAAAAGACGGGTGGGACTGGACGGAACAAGGCCAGGCTGTAGGGCTTGGCCCCAAAGGCGCCTATGACGACCGCTCGGTGTTTACTCCAGAAATCATGGTTTATGAGGGTCGCTATTATCTGGTCTACCAAACCGTCAAAGCGCCCTATGCAAACCGCGTCAAAAACCAAATTGGAATGGCAATCGCCGGGTCTCCCGCCGGGCCGTTTAAACGTCTCGACGCTCCGATTCTTTCTCCTGCGGATAACGGCGAATGGCTTGGCGAAGAAGACACGCGCTTCAACGTAAAGACGCAAGGCGACTTCGACAGCCACAAGGTCCACGACCCGACGCTTCTTCATTACAACAACCAGTTCTACCTCTATTACAAGGGAGAGCGAATGGGTGAACGAAAAACATTTGGCGGGCGTGAAATTAAATGGGGCGTTGCGATTGCTGAGAAACCTGAAGGCCCTTACATCAAATCAGAGTACAACCCGATCACCAATAGCGGACATGAACTGTGCATCTGGCCTTATAAAGAAGGAGTCGCCGCTTTAATCATTACCGACGGGCCGGAACGAAATACCATCCAGTGGGCGCCGGACGGCATTAACTTTGAAATCATGTCGCACATTAAATTCGGCCCCCCGGCGGCGGGGCTGGTGCGTTCATTCGATACAGATAAAAGCCCGCTGGAAGGCCTGAAATGGGGGCTGTGCCATCAGTATGTATCATACAATTGGCAGTATATCCGGCGGTTTGAAATCCGCTTGCCCGTCAGTCCATAATTGAGAACATAAAAAAGGGCATAGCGCCTGCCATGCCCTTATAATATTTTGCGTGCGTAATTCAGATTGATAACGGGTTATTCTTTTTCCAAACGGGGGAAGAGCACCGCGCCGGGGACGACGGTCTTGCCCGCGACGGAACCGCCGTCTAAATCCGAAAGCGCGGGCGTTCCCTCAATCGGGCAGCTCAGGCTGGCGAGCATTTCCGCCGACTTCTCCGGCATGAACGGAAACACCATCAGCGCCACATAGCGCAGCGACTCGGCAAGGTTATAGAGAACCGCGTCGAGTTTTGCGGCCTTGGTTTCGTCTTTGGCGAGCGTCCAGGGCTCGTTCTCGACGACGTACTTATTGCCTTCAGAAATGACCTTCCAGATTGCGGCAAGCCCCTGATGCAGCATGAAGCCGTCCATCGCCGCGCAGTATTCCCCGCGGGCCGACTTCGCCAAAGCAAACAAGCCCTCATCGTCGGCGTCGGCGCTGGGAACAACGCAGTCGCGGTATTTTTTAATCATCGACAACACCCGCGAAAACAGGTTGCCCAGGTCATTCGCCAAGTCGGCGTTGTAACGGTTAAACAGCGATTCTTCTGAATAGTCGCCGTCTTTGCCGAAGGCGATTTCGCGCAGCAAAAAATAGCGCATCGGGTCGCGTCCGTAACCGTCGACCAGTTCCATCGGATCAACCACGTTGCCGATTGACTTCGACATCTTTTCGCCTTTGTGAAAAATGAAGCCGTGTACGAAAACCTGCTTGGGGACTTCGACCCCGGCTGACATTAACATCGCGGGCCAGAAGACCGAGTGGAAGCGGTTGATGTCTTTGCCGATGATGTGTGCGTCGGCGGGCCAGAATTTATCAAAGTCGCTGCCGCCGTTGGGGTAGCCGATCCCGGTCAGGTAATTGGTCAGCGCGTCGAACCAGACGTAGGCGACGTGCTTTTCGTCCCATGGCAGCGGTACGCCCCAAGTGGTGGTGGCGCGTGAGATGCTGATGTCTTGCAGGCCGCGGTCGAGCAGCGCCAGCATTTCGTTTCGGTAAATGTCGGGCTGGACGAACTGCGGGTTCGCCTGGAAAAACTCTTTGAGTTTTTCGGTATAGGCGCTGAGTTTAAAGAAATAGTTCTCTTCTTCGATCCACTCAATGTTCTGTCGTTTGTCCGGCTCGGGGAGGTCGCTCTCGGCGACGTAGGCTTCGGCGGTCAAATCATACCAGCCCGCATAGGAGCCTTTATAGATATCGCCGTTGTCATACGAGCGCTGCAGCATCTCTTTGACGGCTGCGTGGTGGCGCGGTTCGCTGGTACGAATAAATCCGTCCAGTTGCGTCCCTAATTTATTGTGGACGTTCTGGAACACGTCCGACATCTGGTCGCAATATTCGCGCGGCGGCAGCCCCTGCGCAGCGGCGGCTTTTTCGACTTTGGCGCTGTGTTCGTCGACGCCGGAGAGAAAGAACACGTCCATGCCCTGCATGCGTTTGTAGCGCGCAATCGCGTCTGACGCGATGAATTCGTAGGCGTGTCCGATGTGGGGTTTGGCGTTGACGTATGAGATCGCCGTGGTGATGTAAAAAGCCTGGCTCATTCGATTCTCCAACTGTTATCGTTGTATCTGGTGGGTTAAGAACCCACCCTACTCGCTGAGTGGATAATAAATTCTCATTAAACACATTCTCTTTATCTTACCCACCCCGCCGTGAACAGACAACGAACGCGCGCGGCATTATTGCAGGACAAACTCACGGGATGAGCCGTCCGCATAATCCAACACGCATTTCATGCGCAACGGCATGGGAATCGGCCCTTCGTAAATGTTATGCACAAACAACAGCAGGCGTTGGTTTCGTGACGGCGGCAGTTTCAATGCGCCGTCATCTTGTTCGCAACGCTGCCCCAGCATATCCAACACGCCAATGGTCATCTGGTGGGGATGTTTGGTTGAAAAGCGCATGTCCGGTTTCTCAGCGCCGGTTTCATCCAGCCCGATTAGATTTAGAGATTTGATCGCGGGTTGTCCGGGTTCCTGGGTGAATTTCAGCATGAAAATCATATCCGTCTTGCCGTCGGGATGATCGCCCAGCGTCCCAACGTGATCGACGTAATTTCCCATGAAGCGCAGCGATTGCGCAAACGGCTGAGCGCCGGGTTGAAGCATCAATCCAATCGGCGCCAGCGCAGCGATAAACAAGACGCCTGACGCAGTATGATGAATAACATTTGCGAATTTGTGAGATAGGGCGGGTATTGAAACCAGCGTCCGGTACAGCGGCGCGACTAACAACAGCAACGCCGTCAACACAAAACAAACGCCGCTGAACGCCAGCGCCGCCGTATCAAACCATTGCGCTTGATATCGCAACTCAAACACGCCGTCACTCGCGGGGAACCCGATGAACTTCCAGGCTTCTTCCGGCTCGCCCCAACGCGCAGGCAACAGTAAATCAATCGGCCCGCTGTTGAGCGTCCCCTGCCATTTGCGGTAGCCCGAGATTCCCAGCCGGAAAAATGAGGTTTCGTTGGTCTCATCAAAACGAAAGCGTAAGGCTCCGTCTTCATCCGGCAAACGCTCAACGGTCCCCGAACCGCTTAAAATCCACGGATGCGCGATGCCCGGCGTACGTTTGTAGACCTTCAGTTTTTCGTTTTCATACCAGGGCTGCATATTTGGTTTCTGATTGATCGCCGGGTCGGGCGCGTCTTTGTCTTCGATAAAGTAATTCACGCCTGCCAGATCAAGAGTCCATTCGTCGGCATACAGAGGCCGCGTACCAAGGACGTTCGCAGGGAGATAGCCTGTCACAAACAAACTGATTGGCGATTTCGCCGCGATGGACGGCATACGCCAGGCGATGTGCGTCAATGCGCGCCCTGGTGGAAATGGACCATCCAGCAACGCGCCCGGCTGATAGGGCGCCTGTTCAGCAAGATGTGTTTTGAATTCCTCAAATGGCTGCCAGAAGCCGTCGCCGGGGATCGAATAGATGCGTTTCAACGAGGGGCGCACTTCCCAAAAGAGGGTCGCTTGCGCCAGATTGCCCGTGAACAAACACGCTGGCATCAGCACCAGAAACAGCCCGACGACAACGCCCGCATCGGTGAACGCTTTTGTTGCATAGTTCTTCCAACCCGTTTGGTGCATCGAAGGCCAAATCCACTCGCTTAAGCCGCGCCATAAACGTTGGATGTGCGCGGATACGATCAATTGCTTCCATAAAGCGGCAACCATGCAAGCCATTAGCAATAAGCAGCCGATTTTTGCGACAGCGAACAAGCGTTCGGTTTGCATGTGAATGAAAAAATCACTGTAAGCATGGAATGAAAATAAATAGCGAGCCGGCTCGGTTCCCAAAAATAAATTCAACAAGATGAAAACCGAGAAGCAAACGATCCACAATTTACGCGATGCGAATCCCCAAGCCAGCGCGGCCAATCCAAACAGCGACAAGTACGGCGCCGCCTCGCGAAAGAACGCCGCTTCGAGCATCAGGCGCCCCGGTTCGGGCATGAAGCGCCCCCAATAACCGTAGGAGAAAATCCAATCGCGGCTCAGCGCAAACGGCAGCCACCAGAACGCCGCCATGCCGTATCCCAGGCAGAAGAACGCCATGCGTTGCAGTGGATTCGCGATACGAGATGGGTCGCGCCAGCCTCGCCCCGCCCAGAGGGCCCAGACAAAAACGATCAGCCACAGTCCGTTGAGAAACACATAAAAGGGATGCAACAGAATGCTGGCAGTGATGCAAATGATGAACTCAAACGCCTGCCATCGCGACTTAGGAAAACGCGGACTGACAAACAACGCGAACGCGTTTACGCACAGCCCCAGCCCGAGTTGCATCGCCCACAAGCCGCCGTCGAGTGCGCTGGGCCAGCTGAAATACCAGTCGCCGCGATCTAAAAACAACAGCGCCAACAGCGCCGCGCCCGCAAGACGACCAAAGTGCATTCGGGCCGCTTTGTACATCAGCAATGCAAAACCGAGATATCCTAAAAAAACAGTGGTTGAATAAACTCGCTCCAATGAAGCCAAACCAAGCGTGAGTATATGCAGCCCGATCACCAGCAGGTTGCCGCCGGGCGGGTAGAGGTCATTGAGTGGGAACCCCATGCCCAGCGCCGAACTCCAACCGCGCAGGCTGCCGTGGTTCCACAGGTTTTGTTCGGTGAGCGCCGCCAGGGTGTAATGAAGCAGGTTGTCGCCCGACGTGCGGATGCCGTCCCATAGCGGGTCGATATCCACCGCAATCATTAAGATGATATAGGACGCGACAATAACGCATTCCAACGCGCAAAACATTCGCTGTTGGGTTTTCGCGCCCGCCTTCGTCATCACGGCAATGGCGGCGATCAAGAGCAGTAGCAACGACGCCGTCGAACGAAACATGACCAAGCCCGCCGCGCCGAACAATGGGTTCGCCGTGGGTTGATTGAGCGCATAGGTCAGTCCGCCCCAAGCGAGCGCAAGCAAACACAACACCGCTCCGAAACGAAACGAGGGCCAGCGGCGCGGCGACGGCGCAAAATTTTGAGGCTGCAGTTCATTCATGGTTTATGAGCGCATTGCGTCAATCGGCGCTCCTACCTTCGGCGTCTTAGTCCGTATTGCTACAATCGGGCTATTCTAAACGAAATTTTTCCTAGAGGAACGCGTCATGAAGTATGAGCCCGTAATCGGCTTTGAAACTCACGTCGAACTTGAAAGCAAAGCGAAAGTATTTAGCGCCGCCCGGCAAGCATTCGGCGGCGAGCCCAATGAATACGTCAACCCCGTCTGTCTGGGCCTTCCAGGGACGTTGCCTGTGCTCAATAAAACGTCGATGGAACTCTCGCTCAAAGTTGCGCTGGCGATGGGCTGTACGATTCCTGAGATTACCGTGTTCGACCGCAAACACTATTACTACCCCGACTTGCCGAAGAACTACCAAATCTCGCAAGAATACGAGCCGCTGGCGCGTGACGGTCAAATCAATATCACCATGCCGGACGGCGTGGAGAAAACCATCCGCATCCACAACATTCACCTCGAAGAAGATGCAGGAAAACTCATCCACGAAAAACGCGGCGGGCGCTGGGTGTCGTTGGTCGACTTGAACCGCGCCGGTTCCAGTCTGCTCGAAATTGTCAGCCAACCCGATATCCGCAGCCGCGAAGAATCCGAAGTGTTTATGGAAACCATGCGCAGCCTGCTGCGCTATCTCGAAGTCAGCGATTGCAAGATGCAGGAAGGTTCGCTGCGTTTTGAATTGAACATCTCGCTGCGTCCCGAAGGGAGGGAAGAGTTCGGTACAAAGGTTGAGATCAAAAACGTCGGTTCGATCAAATCCGTTCTGCGGGCGTTTGATTATGAAGTCGAACGTCAGACCGAAATTCTCGAAGACGGCGGGCGCGTCATTCAAGAAACCCGCCTGTGGGATGACGACCGCAACGAAACCCGCTCCATGCGCGTTAAAGAAGGCGCGAAAGACTACCGCTATTTTCCTGAGCCTGACCTACCGCCGGTTGCGTTAGACCGGGCGTATCTCGACGAATTGCAAACACATCTGCCCGAGCTGCGCGACGCCAAGCGCAAGCGCTTTTTGGTGGATTATAGCCTGCCCGAATATGACGCGGGCGTACTCGCCGCCGACAAGAACGTCGCCAATTATTTTGAAGAATGCTGCAAAGCCCACAACGCCCCCAAGGCGTTCAGCAACTGGATCATGACCTACCTGCTGGCGGAGTTGAAAGACGAAGACAGCGACATCAATGACCTCGCCGTAAAACCAGAACATCTAGCGGAACTCGTCAAACTAATTGAAGACGGAAAGATCAACCAGAACATCGCCAAAAAAGTGTTCCGCGACATGCTCGAAACCGGCAAGACGCCGGGCGCCATCGTCAAAGAAAAAGGCCTCGAAGTCGTCAGTGACAGCGGCGCCCTCGAAGGCTTCATCGAAGAAGTCATCGCGGAGAACCCCGGCCCGGCGGGCGAGTATAAAGAGGGCAAAGACAAAGCGCTCAATTTCCTGCTGGGGCAGGTCATGCGCAAAAGCAAGGGACAAGCCGCCCCCGAACAAGTGCGTGAAATATTTGACAAGAAGTTACGCAGTTAATGGCCTCGCCATTTTTTGTGTTGCACCTTGTAGCGCCGCGAGCCTTAATCCATCACTGAATCTATCGCTGAACCCCTGCCTGCGGCAGGCAGGTTGCCGTAGGCATAGGCAGGTTCGTTCCATTCCGCCTTGGCTCGCCACCCAGGCACTACTTTTCCTGCATGCTTGAAATCTGCTTTTGATAATCCATAATCTCTGTAGGGTGGGATGAATGGGAATGAATCCCACCATTGGGTTTTGTTTCGTTTTTTATGTCTATCTCGATATCATTTTATTGGTGGGTTTCGCTGTGCTCAACGCCACCCTACTTGAAATGTGGATCATTTAGCGGTGGGCTGCTTCGCCTGCCGCAGGCAGGTTTCGCGAGGCCGCCACAAAAAAAGCCCCATGCCTATATCAAGCATGGGGCTTTCGTATTCTAAAGAACTTATCGCTTAGCTGGCGTTGTCGGGAACGACGCCTTCGTCAGCCATGGCTTGTAAGAATTCGTCAGGCTTTTCGTTGAATGCGTCGACGCACGCCGCGCAACACATATAGACTTTCTTGCCTTTAGCGGTTGCTGAAACTTCCTTTGAAATCGCGTGACCTGAAATCGGGCATAAGGTTTGGTCGAGAGTAAGAATGACCGGGGCCGCTTTGCTTTCATTCAATTTGGTTTTGACGGTTTTGATATCTTCGGCAACGGCTTTCTTGCAACCTGCGCAGCACAGGGTGACCAACATATTGTCTTTGATGCCATACATGCCTTCTACAACGGCTTTGCCAGACATGGGGCAATTTTTCTGCACATGATAGCCTTCAGCCAGCGCCGGGTTTTGGCCTTTGGCGCGAAGGGCCTTAATGGCGGACAGCGGGTCTTTTTTGACGCCAGCCGCGCAATCGTCACAGCAAGTGCGGATGTTATAACCCATGAATACATAACCGCTTGTTTCGTTGACCGCGTTGCCGCTCAATGGGCAAACGGTCTGGGTTTCCAGTTTTTCTATTTTCGCCAATGCGGCTTTGATTGAAGCGCTATTATCCGACACCGCTTTTTCTGAGGCGTACGACGGAGCAAACATCACGGCGCAGAGGCCGACTGCCAATACCAACATCAATGCTTTTTTCATTTCAACTTCTCCCTTTATTTGTTTGATTCCCCGCTTTGTGTACTGTACCAAAGATCGTGAGCCAATACAAATTTTATCTATTAAGTAAACTATTATCTTTCTATAGTGCGCTCAAAGCAAGTATTTTTTATCTTTTATCTTTCCGCTGAAAAAAAACTCTTAGAAAACTGACTAATTTAGCCGGATTAACACTTTAGCCGGACTTGAAGGCAAGATACAATGCAAAAACGAATCAAAGTTGACTACGTCACGCAATTTCGCCGCCTTGCTAAAATAAGAGCGGCTAACTGATAGAGGTGTTTGAGGAACAGATATGTCTGAACCCAATCCCGCCCCGTTTTTTCTTAGACGATTCCAATCCTTACTCGGCATCATTCCCGTCGGCGCGTTCTTTGTTGAGCACGGCTTGACCAACGGCCTTGCCTTTTTTCAGGGAATGGAGCATTGGGACGAAGCCGTCGTCTTCATCAACAGTTTGCCGCTGCTTCTGTTCATGGAGATTTTTTTGATCGGCGTACCGATTTTGCTTCACGCGCTGCTTGGTTTCTATATCTGGATTTTCTGTGAACCGAATGTGCAACACTACGGCTACTGGCGCAACTGGCTCTACACCCTGCAGCGATGGACGGGCATCATCGCCATCGTGTTCATCGGCTACCACGTCTACAAGTTGCGTATCGAATGGAAATTCACCACCGATATGCACATTATTGAATCCGGCTATGTAGCGGAATATTTTCAAAAAGAACTCTGGCATGTGATCTTTTACTTTATCGGGATCAGTGCAACCGCGTTTCACTTTGCGAACGGCTTGTGGAACTTCGGCATTAAGTGGGGGCTGACGGTGGGCGAACGCGCTCAAACCGTTTCGGCCTATGTTTGCGCCGCGATTGGCGTGGGCATTTTCTCGTTCTTTATGGCTTCGCTATACGCCTTTTCAACCGCGTAATCTACAAACAAAGGGAGCGTTGCGATCATGGCTCAGTCGCGTTTCATCGTTGTCGGCGGCGGACTCGCTGGTTTGATGACGGTTATTAAATTGGCGGAAGCCGGACACAAGGTCGATCTATTTTCGATTGTCCCCGTGAAACGGTCGCACTCCGTCTGCGCCCAGGGCGGCATCAACGGCGCCGTTAACACCAAGGGCGAAGGCGATTCGCCGGACATTCATTTCTACGATACCGTCAAAGGCGGCGACTTCATCGCCCATCAGGCGTTCTGTAAGGATATGTGCTACAACGCGCCTGCGGTGATTTACCTGATGGACCGCATGGGCGTGACCTTCAACCGCACCGCCGAAGGCATGTTAGATTTTCGCCGATTTGGCGGGACGCTGCATCACCGCACCGCATTCAGCGGCGCGACGACGGGCCAACAATTGTTATACGCCCTCGATGAACAAGTGCGGCGGTATGAAGTCGAAGGCTTAGTCAAAAAATACGAAGGCTTTGAATACCTCGGCATGGTCAAAGATTCAGACGGCTCATGCTGCGGCATCGTCGCCGTTGATATGAACACGCTAGAGATCAAATCGTTCAAAGGCGATGCGGTCTCGCTAGCGACCGGCGGCCCCGGCATGGTGTTTGGGCGTTCGACCAACTCGACCATTAACACTGGCAGCGCGGTCTCATCCGCCTATCAAGAAGGCGTGAAATACGCCAACGGCGAATTTGTCCAGATTCACCCCACGGCGATTCCCGGCACCGACAAACTGCGGCTGATGTCAGAATCCGCGCGCGGCGAAGGCGGTCGGGTGTGGGTTCCCAAGAAAAAAGACGATACCCGCAGCGCCAGTGAGATTCCCGATAGCGAACGCTGGTATTTTCTCGAAGAAAAATATCCGCGCTTCGGCAATTTAGTTCCGCGTGACATTGCTGCGCAGGAAATCTATAACATCTGCGTCAACGAAGGCTACGGCGTTGGCGGCGGCAATATGGTCTTTCTCGACCTGACCCATATCCCCCGTGAAGAGCTCGACCGCAAATTATTCGGCATCATGGAAATCTACGAGAAGTTTGTCGGCGACGATCCGCGCGATCTTCCGATGAAGATTTTCCCGGCGGTGCATTACAGCATGGGCGGCTTGTGGGTCGATTACGAGCGCACCGATGACGGCATGTTAGACCGCAAAAGCCCACGGGTTCACATGACCAACGTCCCTGGTTTGTACGCGATGGGCGAATGTGAATATCAGTACCACGGCGCCAACCGCCTGGGGGCGAACGCGCTGTTGTCTTGCATCTTCTCCGGCATGGTCGGCGGACCGGCTATGGTAGAATACAGCAAGAACCTTAACGGCTCGGCGGACGATAAGCCCAGTTCGATTTATGCGGAGGCCGAACAGAAATGGCGCGACCGTTTCGCTTCTATTTTGAAAATGGAAGGCGAAGAGAATCCGTTTAAGTTGCACCAGGAAATGGGCGAGACGATGATTCGCCGCTGTACCATTGTTCGTGAAAACAAAGACCTCGAAGAAAATGTTCAGTACCTAAACGATTGCAGCGACCGTTGGAAGCAGTGCAGCGTTTTGGATTCCGGTCAGACGCGCAACCAGTCGGCGTTGTTCGTAAACCAATTGTGGAACATGATCGAACTCGCCAAGGTGGTCAACAAGGGCGCGTTGTTGCGTGATGAGTGCCGAGGCAGCCACCTGAAACCTGAATTTAAACTTGAGCAGCCCAAAGACCAAAATTCGCCTGAATATCAAGAATACATGACCAAGTGGAACAAGCAGAATGACGAATGGTTGAAGACGACCATTGCAGAACATTCACCAGATGGGCCGCAGATTTCGTACGAAGCGATAGATACAAGCATCATCAAGCCTGTGCCCCGGCGTTACGACTGATTTTCGCCGAAAGTTATTAGACGCAGCTGCGCCAGCGCGGCTACACTTATTGAGAGAGAACTATCGGAGGTTGTTACATGTCGTCGACAGTTGAAGTCCATGTCAAGCGGCAAGACGGGGCAGGCAAGGAACCGTACTGGCAAAAGTTCCATGTCCCGTATCAATACGGCATGAACGTCATTACCATTTTGCAGGAAATCCAGCGCAACCCGACCGATGCGGACGGGCGCAAAACCACGCCGGTTTCGTGGGACTGCAGCTGCCTCGAAGAGGTGTGCGGCGCATGTACAATGGTAATCAACGGTCATGTTCGGCAATCATGCAGCGCACTTGTTGATAAATTAGAACAACCCATTATTTTAGAGCCGATGCGCAAATTTCCTGTTGTGCGCGACTTGGTGGTTGATCGCGCCCGCATGTTTGAAGCCATGAAGCGCGTCAAAGCCTGGGTGACGGTAGATGGTACTTACAACCTTGGCCCGGCGGAAAAACAACCGCCCAAACAACAACAAGAGCTCTACGAATTTTCCCGTTGCATGACGTGCGGTTGCTGCGTGGATGCGTGCCCGCAATACACCAGCGAAAACACGTTTGTTGGGCCTGCCGCCATCGGACAAACGTTTTTGTTCAACCGTAACAAGGCCGGTAAATTTGAAGAAGAAGACCGTCTCAACACGTTGATGGAAGAAGGCGGCATTCATGAATGCGGCAACGCGCAAAATTGCGTCCGGGTTTGTCCGAAAGATATTCCGCTAACGCGTTCGATTGCGGCGTTGAATAAGGACACATTAAAGCAAGCGCTGAAAAATATGTTTTTGAAATAGAACTAATTTTTCTTTCAATTCTGAATACAACAGAAAAAAACGGCTTGCCAAAGGGCAGGCCGTTTCTGCTATAATGAGAAATAACTTTTGTGTAGGAAAAGCCGATGACAGAGCACGCCGTCAAAGAAGAACTGAAATATACCTACCAGGATTACTGCCTGTTTCCTGAAGATAAGCGCTATGAAATCATCAATGGAGACGCATACATGGTACCTGCGCCCCTGACCCGCCACCAGAAGATTATTGGAAAACTTTATGTGCTAATGGTTGATTATCTTAAGAAATCACCCATTGGAGAAGCGTGGATCGCTCCTGTTGATGTTGTGTTGTCAGAACACGACATTGTTCAGCCCGACCTTTTATTTATTACAAACGAACGAAAATCAATTGTTACCGAAGCCAATGTTCAAGGCGCGCCAGATTGGGTTTGTGAAATACTATCTCCTTCATCCATTGAAAGAGACCGCGATCTGAAATTAAAACTCTACTCGCGACATGGCGTGAAAGAATATTGGATTATCGACCCCGAAGCCCGGAGTATCGAAGTCTATTGCTTTGAAGATAATGTATTGACTCTTAAACAGACTTCACTTTCCGGCTCAGCAGTTAGCTATTTGTTGCCCTTGTTTGAGGCGAGGGTTGATGAAGTGTTTGCAAAAATCGCTTCATCATGATGGACCACGTACAATGACGAATGGCTGCCCGTTTGAACCATCAAAAATCCAACAACTGATCCGCCTGTGGGCCATACGCCTGGGTCTCTTGTTCTTTCTCCTATTCTGGCCGGCGATGTGGTTCATGCGCGTTGCGGGGATTGCTGGCTGGCTGGATGCAGAAACATCAGGCGGCGCGTTGGCGCGGTTTTGTTATTCCATCGTCCATTTTCCACTCACGCTTCCGCCTTATTCATTGACGCCGATGGCGGGCGCGGTGAAGTATCTATTTTTGGGGTTTTTGCTTGGGCTTGTAATTGATTGGGTGCGTTCAAAATGTCAAACGGCGCCTGAAGGTCGTGATGAAGTGAGCGATATAAAAGAAAACGGGGCCGAATAATCAGCCCCGTTTTTGTTTTGTCTATGCAGATTTGATGTTATCCCGCCAAGCCGTCGAGAAAACCTTTCAACCGTTGTGCGCGTAAGGGGTGGCGCAACTTACGGATCGCTTTGGTTTCAATCTGGCGGACGCGTTCGCGGGTGATGCCGAAGCGGTTGCCCACTTCTTCCAACTTGCGGGGTTGCCCGTCATCTAGACCATAGCGAAGACGAAGTACCGCTTCTTCACGCTCGGTGAGTGTTTCCAGCGCTTGTTCAATCTCGCCTTCAAGCGAGGCATGGCTGGCTTCATCAACCGGAGAACTGATCGACCCGTCTTCAATGAAGTCGCCGAGAAAACTATCTTCGCTTTCATTAATCGGCGTTTCTAACGAGACGGCGCGTTGAACGACGCGGGCGAGTTTCATGTATTTCTTTACCGGGATGTCGACGCGGTTTGAAATTTCTTCCGGCGTGGCTTCGCGGCCCAACTCTTGTTGTAATTCTTCCGACGCCTTAATGATGCGGTGCCATGTGCCCTGCAGCCCGACCGGGATGCGGATGTCGTGGGCCTGGCTGGCGCAGGCGCGGGAAATCGCCTGGCGAATCCACCAAGTGGCGTAGGTGCTGAACTTAAAGCCGAGCAGGTGGTCGAATTTCTCCGCCGCGCGCATCAGGCCGATGTTGCCCTCTTGGATCAAGTCGAGCAGGTGGACGCCGCGATGGCGAAAGCCTTTGGCGACCGAAACCACCAAACGTAAGTTGGCGCGCACCAAATCCATCTTGGCGCGTTGTGCTTCTTTTTCGCCCTTGCGGATAATCTTGACCGCGCGGAACAAACGATAAGGATCGTCGTTTGCGTCAAAAAGCGATTGCAAAATGTCTTTCGAGTCCGTCAGTTTTTTGATCTCTTTGTGCACGTCTTCTTTTTTTAAATGAGAAACCATGCACAACTGGCGGATCGATTTGTCGGTGTGTTTATCTTTTGACGCCAAACGGTCCGACTGTTTCGGCGTGAGTTTAAACAGGTTTTCGATACGCTCGCACTCTTTGATGGCGCGGTCGGCGCGAAAGGCGCGGCGCTTGAGGTCGTCGGCGGATTCCTGAACGGTTTCGGGAGCGAAGGCGATTTTATAGAGGTCTTCGCCCGCTTTCTCAAAGAGTTCTCTCGATTCGTCAGGATTTTTGGTCATGATTTCGATGGCTTTAAGCGTCTTCGTGTGTACGCGGTCCAGTTTACGCTTTAAGCCGCCGATGAAGCGATTGACTTCGCGCTCGGTTTTGGCGTTTTCCGGCACGGAGTTCATTACAACGTCGAGGCGGCGCTTGCCTTTTTTGATGCCTTCAACGATTGCTTGCAGAAATTCGACAGCCTGTACGCTACGGACAACGCCGATGCAGATTTTTTTGCGGCCATCTTGCATGCGTTGAGAAATTTCTTGTTCGTCTTCTTTTGTGAGAAGAGGGATACTGCCGATTTCACGAAGATAGAGACGCAAACTGTTATGGGCGGCTCGCCGGGAATTGCGAAGCGCCTTGCTATCCAATTCACCTTCAACCGGACGGGCGATAGACGGGAGAAAAAGTTGTTCTTCTTCCTCGTCAACTTCTAGGGTGAAATTGATTGATTCGTCATCTAAGAAATCTTCGTCTTTGTACAGGCTGGTGCTCGCTAGACTAAACGTCATTGCAGCCTTCTCCTTCTTGAAACATGGATTCAGAAAATTCGTTCTCGTTCGCTTCGTTTCCCTCAACCAAACTAACGAATGGAACTGAAATTGATTACGCTACGACTGAGTTGGCGGCAGGCCTGCAAGATGGCTGGAGCACGTTGAGTCCATCGTCTTTTGGCGCCAGCCATTTCGAGCTACCATGCGACCCGCTTGAGTCATTCGCAATATCTGCGATGGTCATTCGCCGCAATACATCTAACATGCTCTGTTGCGCTTCATGAAACAGGTTCACGAGTGAGCAACCGTCTTGCATCTCGCAACCGCGTTCTTCCCAAAGGCAGGTATATTGCGCGGCGTCGGTGTCTATCGCCATTACGATGTCGGCGATGGTGATTTCTCCGGGAGGACGTTTAAAGACGAAACCGCCTTTTTTGCCTCGGATCGACTTTAGAATTCCTGACTTGGTTAGCCAGTGCATCACACGCGCTAAATAGGTTTCCGACGCATGAACGCTTTTGGCTAAGTCTTTTATTTGTATGGGTTGCTGATTGTCGTTGCGCGCCATATACCATAGGGCGTGCAGAGCCATATCAACACTTTGTGTAAACCTCATCGAACTATTCCTAATTTAAGATGACAATGGTTGTCTGGTTTTTAGACGCCATCCTAGATGAAAATACGCTTGGAGACAACTTGATGGCTGGCAAAGATGAGGGAATAATCCGTATGTGGCCTCAATTTCTTGTTGAATTGATGCAACCATATAAAAATATATCAGATATTCGCTAATGTGTAACCCTTTATCTTAGATTTTTTACATAATTTATTTAGTGGATGTTTTGTGATTATAAGTTTAATTCTTTGAACAAGTTAAGTTTTTTTTGATTCGGTGAATTCAACAGAGTCGATGAAAAAAAAGTTCGATTGAATCGTAAAATCTGTGCATAGGCAAAAAATGGACGAAAAGTCATACAAATTTGATCGCATGCAATTATTCCTGACTCGGCTGTCTGTGAGCATATATATATTTGTCGGTGTTGCCGCTGTTTCTGCGCAAGAACTCGATCAGTGGTTGTTGTTACGGTGGCCGCTTCGTGAGGCGACAAGCATCGGAGAAGAAATCGCTACCGCTGATTTTGAAAACGCTTGGCACGAAAACCGCATCTATCGCCATGTTCAAAAACCTCTGCATATCATTGAGCCATCCAGCGATTCGTTAGCCGAATATCTTGACCAACTACGAGATTTTCAGCCCCAATGCGTCGAGGCGGATTGGGAATTTGCCCAAGCCCATCTCAATTCGGCGGATGTTATGTATGTTCCGGTGCTCCGATTTCGCCGACCGTTTCAGATACAAGCCGAATTGATCCGGGAACTGTCCGGTTCTCCCGCAACAAATTTACTCGGCGTCGTTTCTCCTGATTTTTCGATAGGCGGCGGCATCCAAATTGCCCGGATGCAAGAACAAGGCGGCCCTGACATCCAATGGCATTCGTTCGCGTCGCCGCGAGAAACGTTACGACAACTTTTTGTTGGCGCGATCCACGCTGCAGCAGTCCCGGAGGGGTATTATGATCTGCTACTTCGGGAGATGGGGCGGACGGACCTGACCGACCGGTTTGAGCGAGAACGGTTCCCGGCTGAAACGCTTCGCGTGTATTGGCTTCGTGAAGATGTATATCGAGACCTGTTTTTGAGAACAATTATCACGGAGACGTGGTTGAGAGACCGCTTTGCGAGTCGGCTCGAACGCTTTGCGAATGATTCAGTCCGCGCCTCCGATTAAATCGGTTACAATATTTTATCTCTATTATTGATTGCGACGCCCATGATGATGGAAACAAACCTAGCATCCACCCAATCGCACAACCCCATTTTGATCATTGATATCGAAGGGCGAATTGTCGATGGCAACCCCGCGACCCGCTCGTTTGTGGGAACCGAACAAACAACCATTCAGTCATTGACCACGAACGCCGATTCGTTATTTGCGGCGATTCAAGAATCAAGCCAATCCAAACAGCCGGTTTCGGCGCATGTGAAATTTCATGAACAAGAATATGAAACCTTTGTTCGGATCGTTCCCCTGTCATTCGGAGCGCAGCCAGGCGTCGAACACTTTCTGCTTGAAATAGAGTCGGAACACGGTGACTTGCAACGCCTCGAAGAAGCCGCCCGCAGCAACGACCAGCGCGTATTAAAGCTGAGTGAGCAACTGGCGTTTGTGACCCGCGAACTCTTAGATAAAACCACCCAACTCGCCGAACAAAAAAGCAAAACCGAAGCCATTATTAATGGTATGGATGAAGGCCTGTTGGGATGCGACGAAACCGGCGCCATCGTGCAATTCAATGATGTTGCGGGGCGCTTGTTGCAACTGAGCCGGGCGTCGGTCTTGCGTAAGTTGCTACATGAAGTTTGCCCGGTGGTGTCAACGGCGGTGGGGTATTCTCCTGATGAGCCGTCATCGGTTAAAAAACGCAACATCAATTTGACCATCGCCGGGAGGGACGTTCGTATATTCTCTTCGCCGATTGTGGAAGATGAGCGCTTCGTCGGGTTTGTCTTGATCCTACTCGATCGTACCAAACAAGCGGAACTCGACCGCTTGAAAGCCGACTTGATTTCAATCGTTTCTCACGAGATGCGCTCGCCGCTGACTTCGATCAAAGGGTATATTGATTTGATCCTTGGCGGCGATTTGGGCGACGCGCCGGATCCATTAAAAAATTATCTGACCATTGTTTCACAAAACGCCAACCGCTTAGCGTCGCTCATTGACGACATGCTTGATCTGTCCCGGCTTGAATCCGGCAAACTCAGCATGACGTTCGGCAAAGTGGATGTGAACTTTTTATGCGAATATGTGTTTTTGTCGCATAAGCCCCAAGCCGATCAGAAGAAGATCGCTCTCGTTCGCGAAACCGATGAGAATTTATTTATTTCCGGCGATAATGACCGCTTGCAACAGGCGCTGACGAATTTGGTCTCGAATGCGATCAAGTACACGCCGGACGGCGGCGCCGTGGAGATTCGCGCCTCCCGTGAAGGAGAGGGCGTTGTGGTTCGGGTCGTCGATAACGGATTTGGAATTAGCCAGGCCGACCAGCAACGGCTGTTTCAAAAGTTCTTCCGCGTGAAGAATGCGCAAACGCGCCATATCGGCGGGACGGGGCTTGGCCTATGTATCACCCGGACGATTATTGAAGCGCATCACGGACATATCTCGCTTGACTCAGATGAAGGGAAGGGTTCGACCTTCTCCATGCACTTTCCCGCGTATCATGCTTAGAGCGTTTGTCAAAATTACTTAATCGTTTGCTGCGTATGGCATGAGTACATCATAGCGTTCCACCTATACATACAAAAACGCGAGGCTTTCGCCCCGCGTGCGGGAGTGTTGAAACCAACCGCCATACTATACTCTCAGGCCGTCAGGTCGATTTTGTCGCTTCCCTTGGGAGCATTTTGAGCGCTCTGTTGGGGCTGCGGCGTAGAGGCTTCGGCCTTGGCGACCGGTTGAACCGCTCCTTCGGCGACTTTGACGCCGTTGGCGCGTGAGCCAATTGAGAAAACCAACTGTGATACGGCTTGTGTTCCGGAAACGCCATCCTGAGACATAATACTCTCCTTCCACTGCGATAAGACCGACGAGCGGAACGGTTAGGCTCCGCTCATCGGCCTCGCTCACCTCTCTAGCCGAGAAGTTGTAGGAATCCCTGACTTTGAAAATTCGCCTGCGCGAGGACGGATACGCCCGCCTGTAACAGGACCTGGTTCTGAGTGAATCGGGTTGTTTCCGCCGCGATATCTGCGTCGCGAATTCGTGATTCAGACGCCGTCAAGTTTTCGGATGCAACAGTCAAATTCGAGACGGTTGATTCGAGACGGTTGGTCGCCGCGCCGAGAATTGAACGCGTACGGTTTACTTGGTCGAGCGCTTCGTCAATGATGCGAATTGCTTCGTTGGCGCCAGTTAAGTTGGTGATGTCGATGTTAGACACCGTTCGTCCACTGTCGCGGCCAAAGCCCAAGTTGTCTGAGCGAAGATCGCCCAGAGAGAACTTGATGTTTTGGTCTGCGCCGGAACCGATCTGGAAATTCAAGCCTTTGTTGACGGTTGAGATCAAGACCGTAAAGCCCGGGTCGCTGCCCGTAAACGTACTGGTGACATCGATGACGTCATCGAAGTCGAAGGTAACAAATTTAGCCGCCTCGCCGCCTGTGGTTTGCGACAAGAAGACGACGTCTTGGTCGCCCGCCTGGAAGGTCACTTCCGGCCCGCCGTTGAGTTTACCTGCATATAAGTCGCGTTGGTTCTCAAAATTGTCGACGCCGGTTGTGAAACCACTGCCGACGCGAAGCGTAACTTGAGGCGACGGTACGCCCTCTGCGGTTGATTCTTCACCAAACAGAGTAACCACGTCGCCCGCTTGTGCGCGTATGGCTTCACCGCCATCAATACGGAACGTGGCGGATTCAGCAAATCCTTCTTTGATCAGATTGCCGTCATCTTGGATGGTGGAATTGCTTGTTCGGGCGCCGCCAGAGGAGAAATTGAAAGTCAATGTGAAGTTTGACTGTGAATCTGTCTGGCCTAAATCGTCAATTAACTGAACTTGACCTCCAGCCGTAAACGTAAAGAGCGCGTTTTCAAAGCGGGTTTGGATGCCGTCTGTTGCGCCCGTAGCCGTAGCGTCATAGTCGCGGGTCCTGAAATTCAGTTCCGAGACTAAACCTGAGATGCTTGAGAATGTGAAGTCATTCAAATCAGTGTCAAAGTCTCCCGCGCCAGGAACCGGGTTAAACGTAAACGTACTTTGGAAGGTATTGCCGTCCGAGGTTGTCCCTGTGAAGTCAACCGTGTCGCCTGTACGAAGCGTTGTACCGCCTGTAAACACGCCGCTGACAAAGGTTCCATTCAATAACATCGTGTTACTGTTACCCGATGTAGTTAATGAAGTCGTTTTGTCGAGAATCGCGCCATTGCCGTCACGGAAGATCAGGGAGTTTTCAACAATACGCTGTTGGGCGGATTGGACGTCTTCAACTTGGATGTCAAATTCACCGTCAGCAAACGTTGAACCCGTAATTGCGGTGACTAAGTTTCCGACTTGGCCTTGTCCTGCCAATGCGCTTTGGTTTCCAATTTCTTGTGCGCGAGCGACGCCGTTTGAGCTTGTTTTAATGTCACCATTCGCATTGACCAAACTGATGTTCAATGTCGCTTCACTAAAGGCCGTTTGGCTGCTTCGTAGTAAAATACGGCCTTGGTTAGAGCCGCTTGTTGCTGCGCTGGCGATTGTTCTAAATTCGCTTGGAACATTAGACGTACCGCCAAACAATGCTGCTTCAGCGTCAGCAATAGCTGTTCCAACTGCTGAAACAAACGCACCGAACGTGATGCTGGTCCCGACGTGGTTAACGCTTATCGCGCCGTTAAACGCGGTCACGCCATCAGAGAGCACACCAGTAAACGTAAAAATGTCGGTTCGGGCGAGCGAAACACCACTAAAGAACGAAACGTCTTGTAAGTTATCGCCCGTTGCGTTTAGTCCGGTTGCCGCCGTGCTTTGAAGTCCGACTGCGCCTTCAGTGAATAGAGCGAGACTGACAGCGACATCACTCTGATTGGTGATGCCTGTGTTCAAAATTTGCTGGGCGCCAGCTGCTTCGCCAGCGGTGATTTGCTTAAAGCCGTCTTTCATTTGGCGGATGTTTAAGAACGCGGTTCCGTTGCCCAGGTTGCTAGCGACGGGGGAAACGTCTAGGTTGGCGCCAACATTTTGGACGCCGTTCTTTAATTCAGAAGTAATCGAAAAATCGCCTTTAAGCAGAAAGTTGTTACTAAACAAGGTTGTATTGGCGATTCGAGTGATTTCGTCAATACTTTGAAAAACTTCGTCTTGCAGCGCAGAACGCGCGCCGAAGTCGTTGACGCCTGTGTTGGCTGCTTGCAGCGCCAATTCACGAATACGGCTCAGGCGGTTTGTGGTTTCGTCGAGTGCGCCTTCCGCCACGCTGATGACGTTGATGCCGTCTTGCGCGTTGGCAATGGCGACGTTCAAGCCTTGGCTTTGCGTCCGAAGACGGTTGGCGACTGTTAAGCCCGCTGCGTCATCGCCCGCTCTGTTGATTCGTAAACCGGAAGACAGACGTTCGATTGAACGTTGTAAGTTTAAGCCTGTTTGATTGACATTTCTCTGTGCTGATAGAGAAGTGACATTGGTTGCAATTCGATTGATTCCCATCGGTAGTGTCCTCCTTGAGACTCTGGCCCCGGCATCCAATGCCGGGTGCAAAACGCACGTGGCCTTAAACGCTCGGGCGATAGGAACCGATTAGCTGTTTCTCTCTGCGACCGCATGTAGAGAGAACCCGCTAAGCGCCTACGCGAGCGCCTTCGTTTATTGGTACTGCATGTCGATGGGTGAGTGTTGAAACTGGAGGAACGCGTACTGGCGTTTCTCATGCGTCCGAATTAAAGGTTTCCGAGGCCTTGTTCGAGCAGACGGACGAAGTCATTCAGCCCTCACCGACTTCTTGGCTAGATTCTGAGTTGAGCACCTCCTTTTGTTCTGTTTACAAGTTTCTATTTTTTATTTGCAATTTGTAGGGAAAAATTCCAACAAATTTGTTAATTATTTTGTTCATTCAGCCGATAATACTAACCAACATTAGATTGAATCGGAAATAACTTTTCGATATAATATCTAAGGGTTATCTCACTCTCGTTTTTCTTGTTGTTCGATGGTTTCCGAGGCCTTGTTCGAGTAGACGGACGAAGTGATTTAGCCCTTTTTTTTGCCTGTTTTTAGGGGTTTTTATCATTTTCTTCCGTCTCTTTCAGCCTTGATTCAATCTGTTTTTTGTAAGGGGGCGTCCCGTTTGCGTTTTCTTGGAGTTTCCCCTTGTCGCTTATAGTTGTCGGCGGGTTAATAGAAAACTTGAGAAAAAATTTAATCAATTTGAGAGTTTTATTGTTTGGAACTCTATCAAGGCTTGAGGATGAGAATTTTGGTTCTTCCGTAAATGGTGTACTAAATTGAAATTTCTAGAAACCATCTAATAGTCATGGGTACAACCCTGCTCGCTTCAGTGCCAATGTCATTGACTTAAGGGGTGGCAAGGGCAAGGCGTCGCGAAGCGACGGCAGCCCTTGAAATATTGCTTGAATGTATTGCTTTGTTTGTGCTGTTTTGATATCCCCCCCTGGCGCTTTCAGCGCCGTCCCCCTTAATAAGGGGGGCTAAAAGTCTTAAGTCAATTACATTGGCTTCAGTGCGGGCTTTCAGGCCCTTATGCAC